>DFDY01000096.1 GCA_002368955.1 Bacteroidales bacterium UBA3816 | reverse complement strand
GTTGGAGAGGGGGTTGCTGCTGAAGGCAGTGGTGGGAATGAGGTAGGCGAAGTCGAACTGCATGACGTTGTATTTCAGTCCGAATCCCACGGTGGCATAGCGACGGCCGCCTTTGGTGTCGTTCTCATAGAAATAACCGGCTCTGGCTGCCAGTGTGTTTTTGTACCAGTATTCGGCACCGGCGGATATCTGCAACTCGCGCATCTCCTCGGAGAAACCGCCGGGGGCATCATAGAAGGACTGGATAATGCCACGCATGACACCGGTGTTGTAGTACTCGGTCAGGTCGTGGTAGTAGTCGCTATAGGTAGTCTCGCCCACGGTGACGGGGGGGGTGGGCACCATCAGTTTGTTGATGTCGGCCATCACACTGATTTTGTTGGATTCGTCGATTTCGTTGGTATAGCGGGCACCCACACGCAGGTTGGCGGGCAGGAATTCCTGTCGGGTGTCGTCGTCAGAATAGGAAAGTTTTGCGCCCATGTTGCTGATGAAAGCACCTACGGCCACGGTCTGCGCTGCGTCGAGGGGATGTTGCCAGTAGAGACCCAGGTCGGCGGCCAAGCTGCGGCCGGGTTTGGTGGTGACATAGCCGCTTCCGTCAGAGATATTCTGCCCGTTGGTGAGGTCGGAATGGATGTAACGACCGCTGGCAGCTAAGGCCAACTCGTCGTTGAGTTTCAGTGCATAGGTGACGTCGGCGGCAAATTCGTTGGGGTTCATGGTGCCGCGGGAGTTGCCTTCGGGGTCAGTGCTTTGGATTTCGCCTAGAGAGAAATAGGTGAGCGAGGCGGCCACAGTGCTACGGCTGTTGATGTTTTTGTAGCCTCCTAGATAAAGCAGGTTCATGTCGCCCACGCCTAGGTTGCGCAGCCAGGGAGTGTAGGTGGTGCTGAGACCGAAGTCGCCCTCTATGAAGGCAAATTTGGCGTTATTCCAGTGAGCTGAGTAGATGTCGGGGGTGGAAGCTGCTCCTACATCGCCCATGGCGCCTGAGATGGCATCGGGGGCAACCAGCAGGATGGGCATGCCTGTAGAAATATAGTTCCTAGTTTGGCCGGTCAGGGCGGCAGGGGTTTGTGCATTGGTCGTGCACGCAAATCCTATCACGAGTGCACTGGCAAGTAAAGTTGCAAATTTTCTCATTACTATTTTCTGTGTTATTAATCAAGAAACGGAGGTGGCCTGTTTTTATTGTTCCAGACTATATTTTTTTAGTTGCGTATCACTTTGGTGGTTTTGGTGAGCACTTCGCCCGCAGTGGTGGTGAGCTGTAGGCGGGCAATGTATATGCCCTTGGGGACCATAGCCCCGGTGGATGTTCTGAAGTCCCAGGGGCAGGCAATGACGCACCCGTTGTTGGCCAAGGTGGGGACGAACTGGCAAAGATGACTTCCACGAAGGTCGTAGATGTCAATAATGGCCGACTGCACGAAATTGGTCATGTTGTGCTCTACACGGATGGTGGTGTGGTCATGGGCTGGATTGGGGGCGGCGGTAAAGTCGCCAATGAGCGACTGGCGGTCGTTGGCCACCACAAAGCTGATGGTAGCACTGCCTGAGTAGTTAAATATGTTCCAACATTTTACTGTCAGAGTGTGCTGACCTTCGTCTAGTTTGCCCATGGTGTAGTATACGTCGCCGCTGCGGCTGTCATAGATGTCCGGCTCGTAGTAGTCGTTCAGTGTGACGGTGCTGTAGGGATTGTTGTCGATGATGGCCGTGATGTCGTGTCCGATGCCGCTTCCGGCTGCATTGATGCCGATGGAGTCGGACAGGTGAGCAAAGAGGGTGGGAGTCTCGTTGGTGAGGCCTCCGTTGCGGAAATTGGAGTCGTTGATATAAAGCGTTACAGTTGGGTGCAATTCGGTCAACTCGGCCTCATCGTCAAATCCGCCAAACATAATGTTGCCATATTGGCCGGTGGCATTATCGTCTTGGCTGCGGGCATAGTGGGAAAGTTTGGCGTAGTCGTAGTGATAGGCCACATCGCGCGGGATGATGAAGGAGTAGGTGAAATGGCCGTTGGTGACTGTCTCCCGCCCCTTGTAGAGGATGTTTTTCTGTTGATAGAAAGTTACTTCTGTGCTGTCATTGTCGTTGGCCAGGGTGCTGCTTTTCACCTGACGGTCAAAGACAATAGGGTAGATGGTGCCATTGAAATCGGTGGCCAGCGTGCCGTTGCCGTTGCGTATCTCACCTTCGATGGTGACGCGCGAAAGCACTTCGGCCGAGTCTACCACATCACTCTTCACTGCACGACCATTGACGTGCGTGACAACCACTTCCTTATTGGGAATAGAGAGGTGCAAGGCAGGGTCGCCCAGCAGGGCTATGCAGTGCGAGACAGACACCTGACTCTTGGCCAGACGCAGGGCATCGCCTATGGCGTTGTTGGGGTCTAGGGCATAGATACAGGCCCGGCTGTTGAACCCGTGGGAATGGTGAATGGGACGGGCGGCCGTGAGGATGCCTATGCCTGCGGCATCGGCCAGCAGGAATGCTTCGGCCCCGCAGATGTCACCCACCAGGTCGTAGTGGCCAAAGGAGCAGGTGCTGGTCACAAAGAAAGCCAGTCGGTCGGTATTGGAGTACTTCTCTATGTCGGAAAACTCCATGTAGCGTTCTGTCCCTATGTATTTGTCAGAGCCGTGTCCTATATAGTTGAGCAGCAGGGTGCCATAGTTCAGCCTTTGTCGCAGGGCGTTGTTGACGTCGGGATAATAGCTGCCGTCAACGCCCGACTGCTGTTCATATGAGTCAGCAAAGATTTTGTCAATGTTGATGTGTGGATAGCGGGCCATGATTTCGCGTGCCATCTTTTCGGCATCGCTGGCGAACACAGAGTCCGACCCATTCGAGGGGTCGGCATCGTCGGCCAGAAGGGTTACATAGTTGCGCCAATCACCGCGGATATTGCTCTGCGTAAAATCGCGCTTGTTCATGTAGCCGTCAATCTTGTCTACTAGGTGTTCGGCCTCGGCAGCGGTCTTGGCCGGCAGACGGCCGATGCTTACAGTCAGCCTGCCTTCAAAAATGCCTTGTGTGCTGTCGTCAATGTAGCCGTACACATCGTCGCTAGGATAAGCGGAAGTCTCGTTGAGCACGAGGCTGGGATATTGGTAGGTGATGGCAGTGCGTTGATTGCCGCCTAGAAGGTTGCGATTGTCGTAGGTCCCCTTGCCGAAAAGTAGCAGGTATCGCGGTTTTTGTTTTTCGGCATCATTGCTGCGCATGTTCCTCAGCATCTGGCGGATGGCAATGGGGTCGGGGCGACCGGAGGAATACTCGTTGAAAACCTCCTCCTGTGAGACAACCAGCACTTTCAATCCCTCTTTCTGCCGGTGCAGGTTGGCCAATCGCTCTGCTTGCGAAACAAAGTCTCGGTGAGAGACAATTACGTAGTCGGGGACTTCAGCTCCGTGGATGTCTTGGTTGGCAACGTGTTCAATGCTCGTGGGATGCATTGCGTCATCAGAGGTGAATGCGATGAAAGTGCCGGGCTGAGCACCGGCAGCGGCAAAGGTGAAGCCACCAGTCTCAGAAGGCTGCAACTCGATGTTGATGGGAAGGTTGGGGGTAGAAACGTCCCATAAGCGCATTCCGTCGCGATAGCCTGTGCCGGCAAATTGGACAATGTTGTCCTCTTGTATCATTTGCGTGTTGCGTATGTGCTGTTGCCCGCCTTGGTAGGCCAGGGGAATCAGGGCACTGGCTTCGATAAAGTCCAAGAAACCTGTCCCGCCGCTCTCGCGCGGAGTGTAGGTGACAGTGAGGCTCAGATTTTTGCTCCCAGCAAGTGCCACATTACGGCGAAATGTGTTGTAGGTGGTGTAGGCGTTGAAGGTGTTGGACCAATTCTCCGTTTCGCTTTGCATGTCATATTGGCCCGAGTAATCAGAGATATGCCCTAGGCCATAGCGGATCTCAGCACTGCCGTTGGTGGGGACACTGGGGAACGTCAGACTGTAGTTTCTGGAGTTCAGGCTGCTGCTGAATTTGTCTGCCATCCACAGCTCACCGCCCTCCACTGGGTTGACTTTGTCTTCGTGAAAAAGGGCTAGGGCGGTATAATTGCTGATAGTGGTATTTGTATTTGGGGTGAGGTCACTGCTCTCGATGCGGATGGATGTTTCTGTCTGGGTATAGTTGGGTGTGAGGCAATAGTAGTTATAGTTGGCGTAGGCGTGCATCTGGTACTCAAACAGTTGGTCGGTACTGTTGTATCGCCAAACACTCGGGCCTTCGCCATAAAAAAGAATGTAGTCTTCTGCTTCAAACAGGCCATTGCCGTTTTTGTCCACCACTTCGATGGCTGCGGGCACCAGGTCGTCGGGGTGATCTGCCATGTTGTTTGCCGAGAGCATGCCTCCTGGGGCACCAAAGAGGGCTATTCTGTTGCAGGGGGTGCCGTTCAACTCGGCTAAGTCTGTCGTGGTGAGCATGTACACTCCGGTGCTACTCACCGCTATTTTGTACCAATTCCCCTCGGCCAGTTTTGAGTGGCTGGCATAGTTGCCTTGAGCCACTGCCGTCGAGATGTGGCATAGGGGCAGGATGAAAAGACAGGTGAAATATATTATTTTTCGTATGCGCATATTTATATAACTTGCAATCCTTTTTTTTATTGTCCCATAAGTGAAATAATGCTCTCTGGCAAGCTGACGGAACTACAGTAGTAGGTCGCCGCGGGCCACTATGCGACAGCTCCCTCCAACATATATGTTTCCCTCTTCGTCCCTTGTGGCGGTCACCACGCTGGGCCTTTTCATGGCTTCACCTTGAATGAAACTGCATGTGGCGGTCGTGGACACAAGGCCTCTCTGGTGCAGGTAGTGCATTAGGGCGGCGTTGGCCGTGCCGGTGGCCGACTCCTCGTTGACGCCGTACAGTGGCGCAAAGTTGCGCACATGGGCTGTGCTCCCATCGCCAGCTTCTTGGGTGAGGACAAAAGCGTGCACACCCACCACCTCTTTCTCACGGCTGAAGTCGGTCAAACCCCTCATGTCGGGTTGCATGGCTTTCAAGGCTTCCAGACTCTTTACGGGCAGGATGATGTCGGGCAGGCCTGTGCTGACAATGGCAATGGGCATCTGTGGTTCTTCGACGGTCATGATGCGACAAAGGCGTTGCACCTCGGCAGGTTGGTCAATAAGTGCCAGTTGCTGGGGCTGCGCCATTTGCATCATCAGTTTTTCGCCCACCCTCACGGTCAGGGCATCCGCCCGCGTGTGGTTGAGGCAGAGGCTTCCTTCGGGAACCAGCCCCTCCTGCCTCAGCACCCCGAAGGTGGCAATGGTGGCATGGCCGCAAAGGTCCACCTCGCTCAGCGGGGTAAAGTAGCGAGTGGTGTACTCGGTGGGACTAAGCCTTTGCACGAAGGCGGTCTCAGAATAGCGCAACTCGGCGGCCACCTGCTGCATCAGCTCCTCGGTGGGGAAAGGCGTTCCTTTTTCCAACAGAACCACGCCCGCAGGATTGCCCCCGAAAGGCTGGTCGGTAAAGGCATCTACAATATAATAGCGGTACTTCATCTTCCAATGTTTACTTAGTGTAACGGCATTTTCAGCATTTTATTGTGCGGCTGCCCATAGCACGCCTGCTGCAGCAATTTCATACTCAGTCCCAACCATACCTTCTACCCCCACACTGAGGTGTTGGCGTATTCTACCAGGCTTCTTTGCCCGCATGTTATATACTAAAGTTTGACAAGTAAAATCAGACGCACAGCCTGAAGCAGTTAGAGTTTTGGATTTTTAACTCAATTCGCTCATTAGGATTTGTGTCAGATTAGCATTTGTTTCGAACAGATTGACAGCATCACTGCGGACTACGTCAAGACAGGTATGTGGCCAAGATGCCGTAAGAAATGCTAATATGGCATAAATGGACCTTGTAATGAGGACATTATGACCAAGTGTTGTTCTAATGACCGATTTGGATTTAACGTGGGGGAAAAGAGAACATTTCATCTAAGTGGAATTGCAAATGCATATAGAAGCCAGTGACCGGTGGTTGGAATTAAGCCAGAAGTTTTTTATAAAAACCCATACACTTTGGAATTATTGTCGTACCTTTGCAACGTGAATGGGGGCATTATTCACAATAGTTCTTTTGAATAATATACTGATTATATGACGTTATCGATTATTTCAATCAATCTTAATAATGCCGATGGGCTGCAAAAGACGATGAAAAGCGTTATGGCGCAGAGTTGTCAGGATTTTGAGTATCTGGTGATAGACGGTGGAAGTACTGATGGAAGTGTGGATGTAATCAAACAGTATGCCCATATGCCAAACTTGCGCTGGGTTTCGGAGAAGGACTCAGGCCTTTATAACGCGATGAACAAAGGCATTGCGATGGCTAAAGGTGAATATCTGAATTTCCTAAACGGTGGCGACATCCTGATGGGCAAAGATGTGGTGAAGGATATTATGGATAGTATTGAAAAGTACAATCACCCTGAGCTTGTGATAGGCAAGCAGTACTTCCAAAGAGGGAAAAAACTTGTTATGACGGGTGGCATCGCATATGGAAATAGTACATTATGGGGCCTGTATAGGGGTGCCTACGGACATCAGGCCTCCTATATCAAAAGGGAGTTGTTCGAAAAGTATGGCATCTATGACGAGAGTCTAAAAATAGCATCCGACTGGAAGTGGTTCATAAAAGTGGTGGTGTTTGAGAATATTAAACCCGTCTTTGTCGATATTGACGTTGCCCTCTTTGACATGCATGGCATCAGTTCGACCAATCTTGAACAGACTTATGCGGAACGCCGCATTGTGTTGAAAGAGATGCTGCCGGAGTATGTACTGACCGATTATGACAATCTTGTTTCAGATAGCATTTTGCTGGAACGCTTGCGTCGTCACAAAAATGTCTACAGGCTAATAAAATTGACAAACAAGGTACTTATCAGACTGGAACAAAAAAATTAAAAGAGAACTAGGCAGGCAGAAACCCTTGAATAATGAAGCAATATTGTTGTATCAGGCACTACTGACTGATGTAGTCAGATTATTCAATCCAAATCGGTCATCAGGGTATATGACAGATTAGCATTACTATTGCCGGCGAAGCGGGCTACGTCAAGACAGGGATGCGGCCAAGATGCCGAAAGAAATGCTGAGATGTCATAAACAGACCTAAAATAAGTAAATTAGATTGAAATGTCGGCCTAATGACCGATTTGGGTTCAATAGCACCGTATCTTATTATTGAAAGGTAAAAAATAGAGGGCGGCCCGATGGACCGCCCTCTTGAGTAGAGTTAGTGTTCGTGGAAGTTGGGGTTACTTCACGATGAGCTTGCGGACTGAAGTGCCCTGCTTGCCGGTGACACGGACGAAGTAGGTGCCTTGGGCATAGCCTTTCAGGTCAACGACCACATTGTCGTTTGTGGCAGTGGCGCGGAAGACTTCGCGGCCATTCATGTCCAGAATGGTGACGGCAGCTTCAGTCTCAAGTCCGCTGATGTTGACAACGTTGCTGGCAGGGTTGGGGAAGAGGGTGAAGTCGGCCGTGGCGACTGGGTCAATACCTACAGGCTGCTGCTTGAAGAGGGCTTCGATGTTGGCGTTCTCGTTGAGCGTGAAGGTGTAGGGATTGGTGAAAATGGTGTCGGCAGAGCCATTGAACAACCATCCATTGAAGAGGTAACCAGCTTTAGGCGTAGCCGAGATGGTCACTTCGCTGCCAGCGTCGTATACACCGCCGCCGGTGGCTTCGCCATGGAAGGGGTTGACGTCGATGGTGACAGTGTACAGCTGCATGAATGTGGCAACAATGGGAAGGTCGTTGTTGACTTGGAAGGTGTAGGGGTTATCGTTGCTGACCAGTTCCTCGCCTACATACCAGCCATTGAAACGGGCACTGGGGTAAGGATTGGCCCGTACTGTCAGGCTCTCGCCTTCTGCCACAAGGGTGTCGCCATAGGGTGATACCGTGCCGAGGGTGGCGTCGGCAGAGGTGACGTTGACGGTATAATAGACAATGTCGTGCTCAAAGATGGCGGTGAGGGTGATGTCGGAGGTGACAGTGAAGGTGTAGGGGTTGTCGGTGCTGACTTGTGTGGTGCCATTGCTCCAGGCTACAAAGTGGTAGTCGGCATTAGGAATGGCAGTGGCAGTGAAGTTGTCATTTTCGAGCACAGAGGTCACTCCGGCAGGGCTGACGGTACCCATGGTGCTGTCGGCTGTCTGGAGGGTGACATCATAGTAGGTGGGAGGCAGACCGGTGGAAATGAGTCTGAGGTCGTCGATGTGGAAGTCGTTGTCGGTGTTGCTGCGGACAGACTCACCATAGAAGGCGATGCGGATGGTCTGGCCCATGAAGGAGGTCAGGTCGATGGCCACGGAGTCGGGCGTGTTGGACACAGAGTCAATCTGGACATCGGCATCTGCGCCGTGACCAAAGGTGTAGACAGGTGTCCATGTGGTGCCGTCGTTGGCAGTGACCAATACCATGAAGCGGTCGTCGGAGCCAATGGAGTCAATGGGGTTGGCGTTGTTGAATTTGGTCAGCGCATAGCGGAAGGAGAACTCAGCAGGAGTACTGAGTGTAAATGAGGGAGTTGCCAACCAACGGTAGTTGTTGTTGCCGTAGATGTTGCAGCGCAGGTGTGTCGATCCCATGGCATTGCTGTTGAGGGCGAAGATGTCGGAAGTGACAGGTTCGCTGGTGACGGTGTTGGTGGAGTCGATGTAGCGGCCGCGGAACATATCCCAGCAGGGAAGATAGCCATTCGTGTATATGTTGCTGGTACCAGCGGGAATGCTGCTGAAGTCCTCACTCCAGGGGAGGGTGGTGATGGCAGCACAGAGTGTCTGGAAGGACACGATTGCGGGGGTGGTGACGTTACCGTCGGAACAGATAGAACTGACACTGACAGTGTAGTTTGTGGCAGGGGTCAGCCCGGTGAGGGCAAGTGTCTGGTTAGTGATGGTGGAGGAGTCGCTTCCGTTGACAATGACTAGGTAGTTGTTGTTATAGGTGGTGTCAGTTATAGTTATGTTGGCACTGTAGGCAGTGATATTGCTGACAGTCAGGCCAGTCGGACGGCGGCAGCTGGTGGTGATGCCCACGCTGATGTCGTCGAGGTATAAGGTGGTGTAGGAACCGTTGTAGCGCAGGGCAATGCGGCCGCTGGCTGTGCTGGGGAAGTTGATTTCGTAGTACTCGTGGCTATTGCTGCTGGTGTTGGTGCAGCTTTGCACGGTAACGAAGGTGCTGGCGTCGCTGGGGTCGGTCAAGTAACCGGCGTCGACACCATAGGCACTGGAGGTAGTCTTCATCATGTAGAAGGAGAACTGTAGGTTGGCAAGGCTGTCCTCAAACTCAGGTAGGGCCAGGATGGTGGCAGTGCTAGACGAACCATATACGGCCAGACACTGGCTGCCGTTGTGGGGGTAGGAAGAATTGGAACAGACATAGGGGTAGTTGGCACTATAGCGGTCCAGTACCAACCAGCAGGGATCGTTGAAAGCAGCAGAGGCAGAGGAGTAGGTATTGCCGGTGTAGTTCTCAAAACCTTCGCTCCAAGGCAGCATTGCGTGAGGAATGGGAGCGCAGTCCGTTGTGAAGGTGGCAGCGGCGCTGTTGCTGACTTCGCCAGCAGTGCACAGGGTCTTGGCAGTGAGGGCGTAGGTGGTGTTGGCAGTGAGTCCGGTGAGTTGATAGGTGTTGCCTATGATTTCCACGCTGTCGGTGGGCGAGGTGAAGAGACGGTAGTGGTTGACACTGCCGGCATCGGTGAGTGTGACAGTGGCGCTGGAGTCAGTGATGTCGCTCACGACTATGACAGGAGTGCTGCACATGGGAGCGTAGTCAACTTCGATATCGTCAACCCACCACCAGTAGTTGGCGCCGTTGTTTTTCTGCGAGATGGCAATGCGGGAGCCTGCAGGAGCACCGGCGAAGTATACCTCGACCTGACTATAGGTGGTATAGTTGGCGCAGTTGAACGAAGCCGTCTGAACGAAAGTGCTGCTGTCGGTAGGGTTGGTCAGGTAGCCTACGCGGAGGAAGCCAGGATTGGTGCCGTTTTCTGCCACAATCCACATGTTCAGTTTGAGACCCTGGATGCTGTCGCCAAAGTAGGGCAGGATGGCATAGTTGGGGTTCTGGCAGTTGCCGTTAAAGCGAAGTGAGTTGCTTCCGCTGTGAACTCGCGAGGAGGTGCTGACAACCTCAACTTTGCTGCTGCTGTTGCCGTTGGCAATATAGCTCCAGCAAGGCAGGTTGTTGGACAAGCCGGTAGACATGCTCTCGAATCCTTCAATCCAAGGCAGTGTGTCGATGGCACTGCAGGGGGTGGTGAAGTGAGCGGTGATGGGAAGGTAACTATAACCGTCTGAGCAGTTGGCTATTACACCGATGGTATAGGAAGTGTTGGGGGTCAGGCCGGTGAGGTTGACCAGGGTGTTGGTAGCAAGGATGGTGTCGGTAGTGGTGCCACTGGTGAGCGTGACGGTGTAGTTGTTGCCTCCCGTGGTGTCGTTGATGTTGAGCACGGCTGCGGTAGGTGTCATGTTGGTGATGGCAATGCCGGTGGGTCTAGCACAGGAGGGTGCCACACGCAACTCTACATCGTCGATGTATAAACCGCGGTAGTTACTGCCTGAAGCATAACGAATGGCCACAAAGCGGCCGGTGTCGTTATACTGTCTGAGGTCGGTCATGTAGTAGTCCCAGGTATTGGCAAGAGTTGCAGATTCTAAGGCAGTGAAGGTGGTTGTGTCGGTGGGGTCGGTCATGACACCAACGGTAATATCTACGTTGTAGCTTCCAGAAGATTTAGCAAAAAATGAGAACTGCAGGTTGCTGAGGCTTTCCACTTCGGGCAGGGCCAGGAATTCAACGTTGTTATAGCCGTAGAAATAAACTGCCTTGGTGCTGCTGCCGTTCTGACCAGTTGTGCTGTAGGTCTGAGGATAGGAGGCATAGGAGCTGCCATAGTTTTGAGAGGTCCAGCAGGGAATATCGTGGAGAGAAGTGTTGTAGCTCTCGAAGTCTTCGGTGAAGGGGAGGTCGTTGCTGGTGATGATAGAGCAGGCCGTGCGGGTCGAGACGGTGAGGGCGGCTGTGTAGCTGCCGTAGTAGCACTCGGTGCGGACCATGATGGTGTAAAGATGGTTCGGAAGCAGGTTGTCAAAAGTCCACGAGGTGTCTACCGAGGTGGCTGAGTCAACAATTACGTCATTGGAATAAATGCGGTAGTCATAGATGTTGTTGGCATTGCCGGTCACACTGACGGTGATGGAAGTGGTGGTCACGTCGGCTATGGCAATGCTGGTGGGCATATCGCAGGAAGGACGTGTGTGAACGTCTATCTCGTCGACAAACCAGTAGTAGTTACTTGCGGAGGAGTTGTGGCGCATGGCTATGCGGGCTCCTGAAGGAGCGGTGTCGAAGGTGACTAGTTTCTGTGCATACTGGTTATCGAAGTCGCTGTAGTTGTAATGCTGCACGCTGACGAAAGTGGTGGAGTCGCTTGCATCGGTCATATAGCCTACGTCGAAGGAGCCACTTGAGCTGCTAGTGCCTTCGGGACGGGTCTGGAACTGGAGTTCGAGGTTGCTGATGTCTTCGCTGAACACGGGCAGAATGATGTAGTTTCTGCGGTTGGCGGCACCAGGATAGAACATAAGGCTGTAGCCGGCATCGCCATAGCGATAGTTAGAATGGGTCAGCGACATGCGGGCATTCGTGTTGCTCTTGATGAGACCCCAACAGGGTATCATTTCGCCCACCATCTCGTTGGCATAGGAGGTGAACAGGCTTGCGTAGCTGTCGAAGTCCTCATGCCAGGGCAGGTTGGTGATTATGCCGCAGGAGGTGCGGAAGCTATAGGTGACGGCCTCGGTCATGCTGTCGTTGTTGCAGATGGTACGCACACTGATGGTATAGGCAGTGCTGGGGGTGAGGTCGGTCATCTGGTAGATGGTGTCGTACAGCTCCACGCTGTCGTTTGCCGAGAAGTAAAGCATGTAGTGGAAAGTGCTGTTGGCATCGTTGATGATAATGTCGGCACTGACGGAATCCACGTTGGCAGCCATCACCGAAGAAGGACGGGTGCAGGTGGGCAACTGGCTGATGGTGATGTCGTCTATGTAGCTGGTGCTGTAGTTGCTGCCGGCATAGCGGAAAGCAATATAGCCTGAGCTCTGGTTGGCAAAGGTCAGGTCGAAATGTTCCCAAACCGAGGTACTGGCAGGTGTGCAGGTGCGGACGGGCACGAATGTGCTGGCATCCATCGGGTTGCTTATGACACCAGCTTCAACGGGCTGTCCGTAGAGCCAGAAATCGAGCATCAGGTCGCTGGGGTTGTTCTCGAAACGGGGCAGGGCGACGATGGTGGCGGAATTGCTGTTACTGTAGATGGCAAGAGCTTGGTTTCCAGTGTGATGATAAGAGGTGGAGATGTAGGGATAGTTGCTGCTGTAGCGGTTCAGTATGCTCCAGCAGGGGGCGTTGAACGCGCTAGTGCTAGAGGAGTAGCTGCTGCCGGCATAGGTCTCAAAACCTTCTACGTAGGGCAGGCTGTCAGTGGGGATGGCCACACAGGCAGTGCGGAACTGAGTGGTAAGGGTAGAGGTGGTGCCGCCGTCGCTGCAGTTAGTGGTCATGTTGACGGTGTAGTTGGTGTTGGGGGTCAGCGAGTAGAAATTGACCACAGTGCTGTAGACCTCCATGCTGTCGACCATTGTGGAGTCGTTGTAGAGCGTGACGGTGTAGCTGCTGGCATCGAGCACGGTGTCAACGATGTACAGCTCGGCCTCCACGTCGGTTATGCCGCGCATGACCAGGGCCTGCGGACGGGTACAGGTGGGTACAGTGTTCACATAGATGTCGTCGACGAAGGCAGTGCTGTAGTTGGAGCCGTTGTAGCGGAAAGCAATGTAGCCGCTGGTGTGTCCTTCGAAGGTTACGTCGTACATGTACCAGTTGTTGTTTGTGGCCGGTGTGGCAGTCTGGACGGGCACAAAGGTGCTGGCATCCGTGGGGTTGCTCATGACTCCCACCTGCACCGACTGGCCATACAGCCAGAAGTTCAGCTGAAGGCTGCTGGGGCTGTCTTCGAAATAAGGCAGGGCCACAACGGTGGGAGTGCTGCTCTCGCTGTATATGGCCAAGCTGTTATTGCCGTTGTGGTGGTTGGCGTTAGCAAAATAGGGATAGTTGGCACCATAGCGGTTGAGAACGTTCCAGCAGGAAATGTTCATCACCGTGGATGACGAAGAGGAGCCGGCGTTGTAGGCCTCGAAACCTTCAACGAAGGGCAGGCTGTCGTGGGCTATGGCCACGCAGGCAGTCCGGAAATGAGCAGTGAAGGGAACGTATTCACTGCCGTCGCTGCAGACGGCTGTCATGCTCAGGCTGTAGGCCGTGTTAGGTGTGAGCGAGGTGAGTGAAACCACTGTGTCGTTCACGCTCATACTGTCCACCAGAGTGCTGTCGTTGTAGAGCTTCACAATGTAGGAAGCGGCGGTGCGCACAGTGTCGAAGATAAACAATTCGGCTTGGTCAGAGGTGATGTTGCGCATGGCGATGTAGGAAGGACGTGCGCAAGAGGGCGACTCGAACACGGTGAAGTCGTCCAGGCGGATGTTATTGTCGTTGCCATAGTAACGGATGGCAATGCGGCCAGTGGCACTGGGACTCATGGGTGTCATGTAATATTCCCAGGTGTTGCTGGCTGTGGCAACCAATCGGGACACCTCGGTATAGGTGGTGGTGTCGGCAGGATTGGTCATATAGCCCACGCCGAGAGCCGCATCCGTGTTGTCCACGGTCATCCACAGACCCAGCGAGAGGTTGGAAATGGCCTCTTGGAAAGAAGGCAGCGAGATGAAGGTTGGGTAGGTAGAAGTGGAACCGTAAAGGCGCATGGCGTTGCCGGTGGCTTCGCTGTCATGGTTCCAAGAGCTCTGCAGAAAACTGTAGTTCGCATTATTTGCAACCACATTCCAGCAGGGAATGTTGGTGATGGAGGAGGCGGCATCGGAATAGGAGGTGCCGGTATAAGTGTTGAAGTTCTCGTTCCACGGCAAGTCGGTGATGTAGCCACAGGCGGTGCGGAATGTGGTGGTGGCATAGTTGGAAGTGTCGTCAGGACCGCAGATGGCGCGTACACGGAAGGTGTAGGCTGTGTTGGAAGTCAGGTTGTCGAATACATAGGTGGAATCGTAAACCACGTTTACAAACGTGCCGTTCAGATACAGGGCCCAGCTGCTCTCACCGTTGCGTGAGTTCCAGCTAAGGGTGGCGCTGTCAGAAGTTACGTGTGAGACAACAAGGTTGTTAGGCGTGAAGCAGATGTCACCAGAAATACTGTAGGTAAAGGTGACCTTGGGAAGGAATTGGGGAGTGTTGTTGGCTGAAGGGTTGGTGATAGAGGTAGCCCCATTCACATAGGCCGAAGCTGAATAGGAGAGATTCTGGCCATAAAAATGGCTGTGGGGACAGCCTGTGCCCGCAGCAGTGTTCATGATGCTGATGAGCAGATTGCCCCCGTTGTAGAGGTATGGGTTGTCAAGTTCGATTTCCCAGCGTCCGTTCACCACCGAGCAGGTGCCTGTCCAAGCGGTGTCGGTCCCGTCAGGAAGTTTCCATGCTGAAGAAGCGTCATAGGAGGTGTCGTTCACCTCGGCAATCCTCAGTACGAGGTTCGAGTTCCAGCTCTGGCTGTTGTCCTGGGAATAGAACGTCAGGTGTGAAATGGTCCCGCCGTTCATTTCGCCCAGCAGTCTGGCTGGATAGACGAACTCGTTCCGGAAACGTGAGTCATTGTAGTACCCATAGAAAGGTATGTAGTTGTTGGTCGTAATGCCATTACATACCTGCAACGAGTCTTGCGCGCTCAGGGTCATTGGCAATAGCAATGCCATGAGCAGTGTTGCTAAGATTACTTTTCTTTTCATTTAGTTGTTATTTAATTAGTTTGTTTTGTGTGTTTCTCTTAATGTGAGCTGTATTGTCTGCTATTATTATATGTATTAATTTCCATTGATTAGTGGAGACGCTCCTGTAGGATGATGGCTTCAGTCCTGTTGTGTGTCTACTCCTCATTCCAATAATGATATTAGAACAAATAACGTAGTAGTATGTATAAAAATTGCATCTTTTTATAAAAAAATATCATGTTCACCTTTATCATCGTGCGTAACAACAACTGTTCTAGCCATATTGTATTGGCACTGAGTCCCCGAGCTGTGCGGTGTGGCTGTTGACAACGTGTCGTCACGCATCTCAATCCTTATTATATACGTAACAACTTCCCCAAAAACTACACCTGAACCAAATTTTTTTTCAGCCCATGGCCATCATCGCCCTAGAGTGGGATTATTGACCCCCCAAAATATGTCATAAACCTTAGGCTCTAGTTTGATAAAAGACTGATTTTTTAGCAGCCTCGAAGAGGCTGAATCTCAATAACTCCATACTAAGCGACCAACGGGAGTGCAGTGTGGGGATAGCGAAACCCCTACTACACAGCGTGTCGAAGACACGCCACATTGAGAAATACGAGCAAGAATCAGTCATACTTTGTACTAGAGCGTTTGGGTTTAATTCTGGTGATGTATTTGAGAAGCTCTCCTCATCACAAAAAAGGCGAAAGC
>DFDY01000086.1:16995-20315 GCA_002368955.1 Bacteroidales bacterium UBA3816 | reverse complement strand
TGGTCGCGACCCAATATAGGGTTGCTCCCTCTGGTCGCGACCCCTTCATTGTGTGGGGTTATTGAGATTCAGCCTCTTCGAGGCTGCTAAAAATCAGTCTTTTATCAAACTAGAGCCTTTTGGTTTAGTAGTTTATTGTTAGGGCATCCGTCTAATCACTTTTAGTTTTTACTTTATAGTTTACCAAAATTAGATTTTTTTAACATTCAAGGTGCGTGAGAAAACGATTTCTAAGACGTTTATTGGAAAAAGAGGATGGAGAAAGGAGAATTATCCAGATGCGGAAGCCGATTCTCAATTCCCAATACTCAATTTTAAAAAATACTCAATTTTAAAAAAAAGAGAACATGAAAAAAAGATTAGAATTGCTGGCCGCGGGGCTGGCCATGGCAGCGCTCTTTGCAGCCTGCACGGAAAAGGAAGGGGTTTACAACCCTGAGAAGAAAATTGCGAAGGTGTATTCGTCGAGCAGCTATGTGCACGGCTACTATGACGAGTATGCGGGCACTTGGCAGTACGACACCACGTCCATGCCCAAACAACTGGCCGAGGAATGGAAGTGGGACGGCAAGAAGCTGGAGCAGATTACGTTCTACGATGCTCAGGTTGAGCCCGCCAAACCGAATGGCGAGGTGGTGAAGTTTGTGTATGACGGCAAGCGGGTTGTGCGCATTGAGGGTGAGGATGAGTATGTGGTGTTCGCCTACGACGGCCGCGAATTGCAGCAGGTGCAGCTATTTGAGGAGGGCGAGAGCAGTCCATGGGAGACGTACACATTTAAGCACGAAGGGGGCAGAATCATGCAGTTGGTGATTACCTCTCATGATATGCCGCTCTTGGACAAGCGGGTGACTGCCTGCCGGCGTATGGAACAGGTGCTGCTGGGCCGGGTGCTGCCCCTGCCGCAGGTGGAGAAGGCCGTGTGGGCCCTGCGCAGCAGGGCGGCCAAAGGCGGTGCCAAGGCGGAGGAGTCGATTACGATGAATCTGACCTGGACGGGCGACAACGTGACACAGGTGGATGCCAGCTGGTATGAGGGCGGCTTTGCCGGGGGACCGGTGAAGTTCTCGGCCAAGTTTGAGTTCGACAGCAAGAACAATCCCTACCAGCACAATTACATTTCGTTGATGGGCTTGGGAGAGGATGCAGGCAGCAATGCTTTCTTCAATAAGAACAATATCACGCAGGTGACGGAGAGGTATGACCATGACTTCTACGGCTCGGAGTCGGACGTGACAACGTATGAATACACCTATGACGGTGACTGGCCCCTCACGCAGACAGAGTCGAGCATCCGCGGCGGCGACGGGTATAGCTGGACCAGTTTTTACACGCGCTATTTCGAGTACGTGAAGTAATGTACAGTGATAGTTAATAGTTAATAGTTGCGGGGACGGACTATTAACTATTAGCTTTTTAAAGATAGTGCACAATGGAGGTGTGGCTTCATTGTGTACTATTTAATTATTGTCCACAAATTCGGGAACGAAAACCGGCACGGGCCGCATAGCGCGTATGCAGATGAGGACGATGAGCCTGTGGGAGTCGGGAGAGTCGACGGGCAGTATTAGCCTGGTGTCGCTTTTTGCGGGCGTGGCGGACAATGTGCTGACGGCAGACAAGACCCTACAGGAAGTGGCTTATCTGGTGTGCCGCGGCGGATGGCCACGGGCAGTGCTGCAACGGCAACCCATGGCCTTGGAGCGTGCATACGACTACCTGAATGCTATAGTGAACACGGATATATTGCGTGTGGACGGTGTGGAACGCAACGCTGACCGCACCCGACGGCTGATGCGGTCGTATGCCAAATTTCAGGGAGGGCAAGTGCCCCTGTCGAAGATTAAAGAGGACCTGACGGCAGGGAATGATGGCTCTTTTGACGAGAAGACCTTGACCTCGTATCTGAACGCCTTGAAGAAGATGTTTGTGATAGAGGACATGCCGTCGTGGAATCCGAATTTGCGGTCGAAGGCGGCCATCAGGACTTCCGATACGCGCTATTATACCGACCCCTCCATCGCGGTAGCGGCTTTGGGCATCGGTCCCAAGGATTTGATGAATGACTTGGAGACTTTCGGGCTGCTGTTTGAGACCCTGTGCGTGAGGGATTTGCGGGTGTATGCCCAGGCCATGGACGGCTGGGTGAGCCACTACCGTGACTCGGACGGGCTGGAGTGCGACGCGGTGGTGCACCTGCGCAACGGGGCCTACGGCCTGGTGGCGATTAAGCTGGGCGGGGACCGCCTGATAGAAGAAGGGGCCAAAAACCTGCAAAAACTGCACAAAAAGCTGGATACCGACAGAATGAAGGAGCCATCGTTTATGGCAGTGATGGTGGCCACGGGCGACTATGCCTACAGGCGTGGCGACGGGGTGTGGGTGATTCCGGTTGGGAGCCTGAAACCATAGGTTGAAGGGTGGATTGTAGTTTTTTCTCGCTATTCCAAAAAAAAGTTGTACTTTTGCATTTTTGAAAATAATATTTTATTATGCAACCACTATTGATTTACAATACACTTTCGCATCAGAAAGAGCTTTTTACTCCCATCACGCCCGACCATGTGGGCATGTATGTGTGCGGTCCGACCGTTTACGGCGACGGCCATCTGGGCCATGCCCGCCCTGCCATTACCTTCGACGTGCTTTTCCGTTACCTGACACATATCGGCTACAAGGTGCGCTATGTGCGCAACATCACCGACGTGGGACATCTGGAGCACGACGCCGATGAGGGTGAGGACAAGATTGCCAAGAAGGCCCGTCTGGAGCAGCTGGAGCCTATGGAGGTGGCCCAGTACTACACCAACCGCTACCATGCAGCCATGGATCGCCTGAATGTGCTGCGCCCCAGTATTGAGCCGCTGGCTTCGGGCCACATCATCGAGCAGATCGAGCTGGTGCAGAAGATTATGGATGCTGGTTATGCCTATGAGAGCAACGGCAGTGTCTACTTCGACGTGCATAAGTATCACGAGCATTTTAAGAACTATGGTCAGCTTTCGGGCCGCGTCATTGACGAGATGCTCTCCACCACCCGCGAGTTGGACGGCCAAAGCGAGAAACGCGACACGGCCGACTTCGCGCTGTGGAAGAAGGCCTCGCCAGAGCATATCATGCGCTGGCGCTCGCCCTGGAGCGTGGGTTTCCCCGGCTGGCACACAGAGTGCACCGCCATGGGCACGAAGTATCTGGGTGAGATGTTCGACATCCACGGCGGGGGCATGGACCTGATGTTCCCCCATCACGAGAGCGAGATAGCCCAGAAGACCGCCTGCTGCGGCCACGGCCCCTGCAAGTACTGGATGCACAACAACATG
>DFDY01000086.1:0-16945 GCA_002368955.1 Bacteroidales bacterium UBA3816 | reverse complement strand
ACCATCAACGGGCAGAAGATGGGCAAGTCGCTGGGCAACTTCATCACCCTCGACGAGTTCTTCACCGGCAACCACAAGCTGCTGCAGCAGGCCTACACGCCCATGACCATCCGTTTCTTCATCCTTCAGGCCCACTATCGCAGCACGGTGGACTTCAGCAATGAGGCCCTCATTGCCGCCGAGAAGGGCTACGCCCGTCTGATGCAGGCCTACAAGACCCTTCAACGCCTGCAGCCTTCCAAGAGCAGCAGCGTGGACGTGAAGGAGTACCGCCAGAAGTGCTACGACGCCATGAATGACGACCTGAACACCCCCATCGTCATCAGCCACCTTTTCGATATGGCCAAGGTTATCAACACCGTCAGCGACAAGAAAGCCACCCTCACCCAGGCCGACATCGACGAGCTGAAGGGTGTGATGGACACCTTCGTGTTTGAGGTGATGGGGCTGCGTGACGAGGCCAGCAGCGACAACGGTGCCCTCATCGACGGCCTGATGAAGATGATATTGGACATCCGCGCCACCGCCAAGGCCAACAAAGATTGGGCTACTAGCGACAAGATTCGTGACGCCCTCAGCGCCCTCGGGGTGACTGTGAAGGACGGTAGGGACGGTGCCACATATGAATTGTAAATCCCACTTTGATTCAGCTGATCAGTAAATGTATACCTACAAATATCCCCGCCCGGCCGTCACCACCGACTGCGTCATCTTCGGACTGGCACCAGACGGTACGCGTCGCGTGCTATTGGTGCAGCGAGGGAATGAACCCTTCCGGGGCATGTGGGCTTTCCCCGGTGGTTTCCTCAACATGGACGAGACATTGGAACAGTGCGCTCGTCGCGAGTTGAAAGAGGAAACGGGCCTTGAGGTGCCTATCCGTTTCGAGGAGCTGAAAAGTTTCAGTGCCATAGACCGTGACCCGCGAGGCCGCACCATCACCGTGGCCTTTCTGGCCGAGGTGCCGCTGGCCGAAGTGAAAGGGGCCGACGACGCTGCCGACGCCCGCTGGTTTGCCCTGAACGAGGTGCCGCCGTTGGCATTCGACCATGACGAAGTGCTGCAGGTGGCCTTGCAGCGGCTGGGTATTGCCCAGGGGCAATAATTATGGGATAATTGCGTTATCCATCTGCTATGACGAAGAAAAAACACACATTTTCCCTTGGCATCGTGTTGCTGGCCCTGGTTGTGGGCCTGCTTATCGGTGTGATTTCCGCTCCCAAGGTAGGTTCGGGCTCTGGGCAGAAAAGTGCCGATAAAAGTCTGATGAGTGCCCAGGTAAATGAGCTGTTGGATTTGGTAGAGTCAGCCTATGTCGACAGTGTCAACTACGACTCTATCTCCAATCAGATAATGAATGCGATGCTCTCCACCCTCGACCCCCACAGCACCTATCTCACTCCCACTAATTATGCCAAGGAGGCCGAGGTGATACATGGCCAGTTTCATGGCATCGGTGTTACCCTTGCCTATCTGAATGACACAGTCTTTGCTTCCAACGTTATCTCCGGCAGCCCTGCGGCCCATGCGGGTGTCCATGCGGGCGACCGCATCATCTATGTCGACACTACGCGGGTTTCGGGCACTGGCATGACCAAAGTCTCCTCCAGTGTTGTCGACCTCATCCGTGGTCCCCGCTTCAGCACCGTCACCCTTGGCGTGCAGCGCGGGGGGAGTGCTAAGATACACAGAATCAAAGTGCCCCGCGATGTGATACAGTACAGCTCTATTCCGGCGGCACTCATGCTGGACAAGACTACTGGCTATATCCTTGTGCTCCGTTTTGCAGAGACTACTGCCAGCGAGTTCCACTCAGCACTGCTGGAACTCAACCAGCAAGGTATGAAACATCTGGTGGTGGACCTCCGAAACAATTCTGGCGGTGTGTTGGAGTCGGCCATCAACATGGCCGACGAACTGCTGCCCAAGGGCGACCTCATCGTCTACACTCAGGGAGCCCATGTCGCCCGCCGCAACATATATGCCACCAGCGGGGGCCTCTTTGAAGAGGGACGGCTCACGGTGCTCATCAACGAGCACTCTGCCTCGGCCAGCGAAGTCCTAAGCGGCGCAATTCAGGACAACGACCGCGGTGCCATCATCGGCCATCGCAGTTTTGGCAAGGGACTGGTGCAGCACAAGTACGACCTCCCAGGCAATGCTGCAGTAATGCTGACCATCGCACGCTATTATTCACCCTCGGGCCGCTGCATTCAGCGCCCCTACGACAAGGGCACCGATGAGTACTATATGGACTACCTAAACCGTATTTTGAGTGACTATAATGCAGCCGACTCTGTCCTCAACACTCCCGACACCACCTCGGAGCCTTTCCTGACTAAAAACGGCCGCAAGGTGTATGGTGGCGGTGGCATACAGCCCGACGTGGCCCTGCCCTATTTCCGCGACATCCATTTGGTCTATTACAACAACCTTATCTCCAACCAGGCTTTTGAGCAGGTGCTCTACCGCCAGCTTTTCACCCAGTATGACAACCTCATCCAGCGTTATCCTACGTTTGAAGATTATGAAAAAGGCTTCCGGGTGGACAATGCCCTCTTCGAATCTATCCTTCGCGAAGGCGACAAGAAAGGGCTGACCCGCGACCCGGTTACCATTAGCAAATACGGAGCCGAGATGCGCAACCGCTATTGTGCCCTCTTGGCCTACTCGCTCTATGGCGACAATGCCTACTATAAGATTTCCGTCCCCTTCGACACCGAAATCAACCAGGCATTAAAGACCAAGGTGAAACTCACGGCAGACTAGCCGATATATTGTAGAAAAAAAGAAATGTATATAATTTAATTACGCTTATCGTATGAAACGAATCGCTTTTATGCTAGCCCTTGTCATGCTGCTCTCTGTCAGCAGCCTTTCGGCCCAGAAGACCACCCTCGGCGGTAGCCTCAAAGGAGTCCCCGAGGGCTACCACGCTATCCTCAGCCGGGTGATGGGGGACAAATTTGTGCCTGTGGACACATTGCAGCTAGACAAAAAAAATGGCTTCAAGGTCACACTCGACATCACCGAGCCAACCCTTTTCTTCCTCCATATTGATAATGGCGACGGCAATATGTGTCACCTGATGGTGGAACCCAAAGAGCGCATCCATGCCGATTTCGAGTATGTCCCTGCCAGCCGCGTCTATAAGATAACCAATTGTAAGGGCTCCGACAATGTGAAGCTCTACGGCCAGTTCAACGACATTTTGGCCGGGGCCACCGACCAGGCGGCCATGGCACAGGTGCCCGCACGCGTGGAAGAACTTGTCAAAGCCAATAAGGACAAGTTGATGGCCGCTTTCTTGGTCACTTTCTTCGAACAGGATTTTGACAATCACGCCCCGCTCTACCGTGAAGTGCATGACGCCCTCACGCCCAAGTATGCCCAAGTGGTGTATGTGAAGCACCTGGCCGAGCGCCTCAAAGGTGTACTGGTGGCTGGCATGGAAGCCCCCGAAATTGCCATGAGCGACCCTGACGGAAACACCCGCCGCCTGTCCGACCTGCGCGGCAAGGTGGTGCTCATCGACTTTTGGGCCTCCTGGTGCGGTCCCTGTCGCAGAGAGAATCCCAATGTGGTCAAGCTTTATCAAAAATACCACGACCAGGGATTTGAGATTTTCAGTGTCTCGCTGGACAAAGACGGCAACGCCTGGCGCAACGCCATCAAGGCCGACGGACTGACTTGGCCCAACCACGTCAGCGACCTACAGTACTGGCAGTCGGCTGCCGGAAGGCTCTATGGCATCAGCTCCATTCCCGCCACCGTGCTAGTGGACCGCGAGGGCAAGATTATCGCTCGCAATCTGCGTGGCGCCGACCTCGACCGCAAGTTGAAAGAGATATTCGAATAGACACAGACTTAATACACAGATATGATTACAACCGATATGATACGAATGGCCTTGAGCCATGTCAACGACCCCGATCTTGGCCGCAGCCTGATAGAGCTGGACATGATTGAGAATATTGCCATCGACGGCAAAAAAGTTTCCTTCGACCTGGTGCTGACCACCGCCGGATGCCCCATGAAAAAACGCATGAGCGACGATTGTGTGGAGGCCATCCATGAGTTTGTCGACCACGAAGCCGAAGTCACCGTCAACCTCACCACCCGTGAGGTGAAACAGCCCGACCCCCAAGAGTTGATGCCGGGTGTGAAAAACTGCATCGTGGTTGCCTCGGGCAAGGGCGGCGTGGGCAAGAGCACCGTGGCCGTCAATCTGGCCATTTCTTTGGCCAAGACCGGTGCCAGCGTTGGCCTGATAGATGCGGATATCTATGGCCCTTCCATCCCCATTATGTTCAACATCAGCCAAGAGGATGTCTATGGTGAGAATCATGACGGCAAGGCCTATATGACCCCCATCGAGCGCTACGGCATCAAACTGATGTCCATTGGTTTCCTCGTAGACCCCGACAAGGCCCTTGCCTGGCGTGGTCCCATGGCCTCCAACGCCCTAAAACAGCTGGCCACCGAAACCTGGTGGGGCGAGATTGATTACCTCGTCGTGGACATGCCTCCCGGAACGGGTGATGTGCAGCTCTCTTTGGCCCAGACCCTCCCGGTCAATGGTGCCATCATCGTCAGCACCCCGCAGCAGGTTGCCCTGGCCGATGTCGTGCGCGGTGTGGAGCTGTTCAATAATCCCGCTATCCATATTCCCGTGTTGGGCTTTGTCGAGAATATGTCCTACTTTACGCCCGCCGAGTTGCCCAACAACAAATACTACATCTTTGGCAAAGAGGGCTGCAAACGCCTGGCCGAAGAGATGGGTGTGCCCCTGCTGGGCGAGATTCCCTTGGTGCAGAGCATAGCAGAGAGCGGAGATAGCGGTCGTCCCATTGCCCTCCTCTCTGAGGACAATACGCCCGAGAGCCGCGCCTTCATGGAGTTGGCCCACAACACCATCCGCGAAATTTGCAAAGTAAACAATCCTCAAATCTGAATTCTTAAATCTCAAATCTCAAATCTCAATTCTTAAATCTCAAATCTCAATTCTCAAATCTCAATTATAATATGACCGACCAAGAGAAATCAGTTGTTGAGGTTCGCGTTCAGAACGCCCTCAGCCAAATCCGCCCCTATCTACAGCAGGACGGTGGCGATGTGGAGTATGTGGACATGACCAACGAAGGGGTTGTCATGGTGCGCCTCACCGGCCATTGTGGCTCCTGCCCCCACGCCCTCCAAACTCTCAAACAGGGAATCGAAACCGCCATCAAACGTGTCATCCCCGAGGTGAAATCAGTAGAGAGAATTTAATAGTAACCAATCCGATTGCATCATGATTTATACGAAGACAGGCGACAATGGTACAACCTCACTTGTAGGCGGCACCCGTGTGCTCAAATGCGACGATCGTGTCGAGGCTTACGGTACTGTTGACGAACTCAACTCACAGCTTGGCCTTCTGGCCGAATTCATCCGGCAAGACGAATCCGTCTATTTCAATTTTCTCAAGCAGGTGCAACGCAATCTTTTTATCGTGCAGACTTTGCTGGCTACAGAGAAAGAAGTGCCCTACGAACTCCCCAAACTCTCAGATTCTGCTTTGACGGACTTAGAGCGGTCGATTGACCACATACAGAAGTTCCTGCCCAAGTTCCAACACTTTATCATCCCTGGAGGAAACATGGCCTCCACCCAGTGCCATGTCTGCCGCACCGTCTGCCGTCGTGCCGAGCGTTGCATAGTGCGCCTTGCCCAAGGGCAGCCAGTCCCCGAGGAGGTCCTCCGCTATATGAACCGCCTCTCTGACTTCCTCTTTGTCCTCTCCCGTCACCTAGTAGTGTCGTGCGGGCAAAAAGAGTCGTTCTTTGAGTAGACCGCTATGGCGGCCACTACACCCCCCAAAACGAGCTTCCAGAACCCTCTGGAGGCTCGTTTTTTATGGTTTGAAATAGGTTGGATATATGATGATTAGTATGTGCCGGGGTATAAAAATTCATAAAGGGTTTGTACATATCAGAAAAAAGTGTACTTTTGCAAAAAAATTGAACGTAGTAAATGGCTTTTTAGGTATCTGTAAGAGAGTTGGTTATGGGTATATGGACGAGTAGCGGATCCACCTGAAAAACAAACAAAAATTGTAATCATGTATTGGACACTTGAATTGGCAACAAAGTTAGAAGATGCACCCTGGCCCGCCACGAAGGACGAACTGATTGATTACGCTCAGCGCACAGGGGCTCCAATGGAGGTTATCGAGAATCTGATGGAGATTGAGGACGAAGGCGAAGCTTATGACAGTATTGAAGATCTTTGGCCTGACTACCCCACCAAGGAGGATTTCTTCTTCGAGGAAGACGAATACTGATAGTTTTATATGAGAATTTCATTTATTGGCTCGGGCAATGTGGCCACCCACCTTGCCTTGGCCTTGTCGGGTCGTGGCCATGACATCGTTCAGGTATGGTCGCGGGATTTCTTCCATGCCCGCCTGCTTGCCGAAAGGGTAGAGGCTCAGCCTGTCAACGACCTCTCTCGCGTGGGCAAAAATGCCGACATCTATATTCTTGCTGTCAGCGATAATGCCCTTTATGACCTGGCTCTTGACCTTCATCTTGGCGATGCCCTTGTGCTCCACACCTCGGGTGCCACCCCCATGGAGGTTCTCAAGCCTATCAGCACCCGTTACGGGGTGCTGTGGTCGCCGCAGACCTTTGTTCGCGATATGGCCATGGAGTATGACAAACTGCCTTTCTGCATAGAGGGGTGCAATCCCAAAACCGAGTCCGAAATTGAGCTTCTCATCGGGGAGGTTTCTCCCTTTATTTATCACACCAATCTTCAGCAGCGGCAGTATCTACACCTCTCGGCCGTCATGGTCAACAATTTCACCAACTGTCTCTACGGCTTGGCGCAGCAGTTGTGTCATGCACACGGCATTCCTTTTGAAATTCTTCATCCCATTATTGCCACCACAGCACAAAAGGTAGTGTGGGGCGACGTGCGCTATCAAATCACCGGTCCTGCCATCCGTGACGACGGCAAGACCATCGATGCTCACCGGCGCCTTTTGGCCGAAGACCCTCAGTTGCTCTCCCTCTATGACCAGCTCACCGCCCTCATCCAAACCCGAATGAAATTCAATGAAGATGATTGACACCCACTGCCACCTCTACGATGAGGTTTTTGCCACCGACCGTGCCGCCGCTGTCCAGAGGGCTGTGGACGCAGGGGTGGACCTGATGCTGCTCCCGGGCATCGACAGCCAGAGTCATGCCGCACAGGAGGCCTTGGTGGCTGAATATCCCGAACATTTTCGCCAGATGATGGGTCTGCACCCCACCTCTGTCACGGCCGATTTTGAGCCAGAACTGGCCTTGGTGGAGCAGAAACTTTTCCATTCGGACCATCGTTATGTTGGGGTGGGGGAGATAGGACTCGACCTTTATTGGGACAAGTCTTTCCTGGAGGAGCAGAAGGAGGTGCTGCGGCGGCAGATGCGCTGGGCACGCCAGTTGGACCTGCCCGTTTGCCTGCATGTGCGCAAGGCCTATAATGAGCTTTTCGGGCTGCTGCGCGACCTCAATTTCGGCTCCTATAGGGGCGTGATGCACTGCTTCGGCGGCAGCGTGCAGGAGGCTCTCAAGGCTGTCGAAATGGGCTTCCACCTGGGCATTGGCGGCGTGGTGACTTTCAAGAACGCCACCATGGCCGACGTGGTGGCCGCCGTGCCTCTGGAGAGTCTGTTGCTGGAGACCGATGCGCCCTATCTGGCTCCCGTTCCCTATCGGGGCAAACGCAACGAGAGCGCCTACATCCCTATCATCGCCGACAAGATAGCTCAAATCAAGAGCATCACGCCCGACGAGGTGGCTGCCGTCACTACCGCCTCGGCCACTCAACTATTCCACCTCTAGCTGTTTTGCTCGTACCTTCAAATAATAGCAAAGGGAGAGGATGCCTTTGGTGCATCTCCCCCTTATGCCAAAGAGAAAAGAAAAGTATTTTGGTCTTATCGTGTCAGGACGGTCAGTTTTTTGGTGCTGCAGCCTGTCGGTGTAGTCAGGTGCACGAAGTAGTGCCCCGCTGGCAGGCCTGACACATCCAACAGCGTGCGGGACTCTGTTAGGCTGCTTTTCATTACCGTGCGGCCTGCCATGTCTATCAAGGTCATGAGGGCAGGCTGCGGTTCGGGCTGGTCGATACTGAGGACCACGTGCCCTTGGGTGGGATTGGGATATAGGCTGAACCGCACTGATGACTGGACATCGCCGATGCCGATGGGCAGCGTGTCGGCCTCAAAGGAGGCGGTCAGCAATGTGTCGGATGTTACTATCACCTCTCTTTGGGGGTCCATCACCCCGTCGTTCCACTGCACAAAATGGTAGCCCTCGTTTGCCACTGCGGTTAGCAGGGCGGTGTCATTCTCGGGATACATGCCGCCACCGGTCACATAACCCATCGTGCTGTCGGCACTAACCGCCGTAACGACGTAATAGGCAATGGGCAGTGCCCTGAAATAGGCGATGAACATGCTGTCGGAGGTGACGACTATGCGTCGTATGGGCAGGGTGTCGCCGTCGTTCCATCCCACAAAGTAGAATCCTTCGTTGGCTGTGGCTGTCAGGGTGGCGGTGTCGCCCTCCAGGTAGGTGCCGCCGCCCGTTACGGTACCCATGCCGTCGTCGGCACTCATGGCGGTGACAGCGTAGCAGGCTCTCACTTCCACTACGGCACGCTGCGTGTCTGCCCCAAAGGGGTTGGTGGCGATGAGGGTGACGGTGTCGTAGCCATTTCTGTTGTATGTTATCGAATACTGGTTGTTGTTGGCCACGGCGTTGGCCTGTCCTGTGGCGGCCATGGCCGAATGCCATGAATAGCTCAGCCCGGTGGTGTCGCCGGTGCGCAAGGTGGCGTTGAAGAGGGCGGGCCTACCGGTCATGACGCTGTCGGGGGCTGTCAGGGTGATGGTAGGAGGCATGCCTGCGGACGAGGGCACAAACACTTCTATGTCGTCAATCAGCACGCTGTACCAGATGCCGGTGTTGTGCCACCGCAGGGCCATGTGGGTGGCGCCGTCGGGCACGGAGGCAAAATTCACCGTGTCGCGCTGACCGCTGCCGGCCACGGCAGGCAAGGTTTGGATGGGCATGAAGACGGTGTCGACCATATAGCCCACGGTGAGGGCGCCGTGGAGCGCATGTTCGTGCACATGGGTCAGCGCGAGTGATAGGTTGTAAAGGTTGTCGGCAAAGCGGGGCAGCACAAGGTATGCCACCGTGTCCCACCAAGCCAATGAAGAAGAGGTGTTGTTGCCGGCAATTATGATGGCGGCTTGGCTGGAGTAGTTGCTGAGCGGACTGGCATGTGCGTTGAGCACGTGGGGCCGGTAGTCGTTTTTGCCATTCCAGAGATAGCTCCAGCAGGTAGGCAGGATGCCGGCGCGGTTGTGCTCAGCCCCTGTCAGGCTGTCGAAATCGATGGTGTAGGGTACGGCATAGGCGTTGCAGGCATCCACTACGATGACGGCCTGTTGGGTGTCGGCACCATAGAAGTTGCTTGCGATATAGGTGACGGTGTCCACCCCGCCATCCAAGTAGTAGATAGCGCACTGCCCATTGTCCGTGGTGGCGCGGGCCAGTCCTGCCGCCACCATGGTGGAGTGCCATGTGTGGGTCAGGTTGCGGTGCGAACAGCGGTTGAGAGTGGCCGTCAGTGCCACCCGCCCACGGGCGTAGGAGCTGTCAGGCCCTGTGAGGACTGCCTGTGGCGGCTGGTCGTTGTAGGATATGCGCACGCTGTCGAGGTGGTTGCCTGTCGAGTAGGAACAGAAGAACCCCACATGGATGCGCTGTCCGGCATAAGCGGCTAGGCTGAGACGGTGTGAGCCCGGGGTGTCGCTGTCGCCCGAGAACAGGGTGCTGCCGAAGTCGGCAGGCTCAAAGTAACCATCCCCAGTGGCCACATATACCCACATGTAGTTGCCCGTATGGTGCCATGACATATAGAGGTCGGAGGTGTCGTCCGGAATGTCGATGGCGGGGGTCACCAGCCAGCTGTGGTATGTGTTTGATGCCATATAGTGGTTGCTGCTGTCGCCAGCCCAATACCATGGGGTGCCATAAGAGGTGCGGGTCTCGTTGTTGCTGTTGGAGGTGAACCCGCTCCAGCAGCTGAGGGCCGTGCTGTCTACAAAGTCGGCTACGAAGGGCAGGCTCTGGGCAGGGCAGTTGTATATGGGCACCACGACCGTGGCGGTGTCGCTGCCATAGTTGTTGGTGGCGACGATGGTGATGGTGTCGAAACCCTCAGCGGCGTATGTGATGTGGAGGAGGGTGTCGTTGGCGATGAATGTGGCCAGGCTGTCGGCAGCCATGGTGGAGTGCCACGAGAAGGTCAGCCCCGCGCTGTCGCCCTCTTCCAGATGCGCGGCCAAAGAGATGCTGTCCAAGCGGTCCAAACGGGGCGGGGTGGGCAGTTCTATCACCGGCACGGCAGTGCTGCGCACCTCCATCTGGTCTATCACCACGCAGTCGTAGTAGCTGATGGCCCCACTGGAAGGCGTGTTATTAAACCGCAAGCGGATGGTCTGTCCCGCGTAGGGGGCCAGCGAGAGGCGGTAGTGCTTCCAAGGACCATATTGGAGGGTGTCGGTGAGGGCCAGGGTGCCATAGGAGGAGTAATTGCCCGCGCTGTCCGTCACGACGATGTAGAGGCGGAAGATGTTGTGCGAATAGGTGTCCATGCTGGGGGTGCGCATCCACCACAGCACTTCCGGGTCGGGCATTTTGTCGAGGGTCGGTATGGCAAAGGGTTGCGAAATGATTTGGTCATGCCCTCCGCGCAGCACATAGTCCCCCTCGTAGGTGCTGGGAATGCCGTATCCGCTGCTGAGGGTCCAGCCACTCAAAGGCACTGTCCAGCAGTCCAGGCCGTGTTCGAAACCATCCATCCAGGGATATTCCGTCACGGTGGAGCAGTCGCGCACGTCTACCACTACGGAGGTGGTGTCGCTGCCATACGTGTTGGTGGCAATGCAGGTGAGGGTATCGGTGCCATAGTGGGTGTAGACGATGTTCAGTTGTGCGCCGTTGGGCATGAGGGTGGCCATGCTGTCTGCCGCCAGGGTGGAGTGCCAGCTGAATGACAGACCCAGTTCCGACCCTTCGATTAGATGGGCCGTAACGGCGGTGGTGTCGTGGGCAAAGGCTCGCAAGGGGGCCTCCAATGAGATGACGGGTGTGGTGGTCTGCCTTATCAGCACATTGTCTAACCGTATGTTCTGGTTGTTGGGTCCCAGCCCCACTGCCACAAAGGCAATGCGTATCTGCATACCCGCATAGCCAGCAAGCGAGATGGCGCGCTGGGTGAACTGGCCGAATGGCTGTGTCTCGGTGCGGAGGGTGGTGAAAAAGTCGATGGTGTCAAACACCTCTACCGGGTCGCCGGGATAGTACGCTGCGATGCGCACCTGCATTTTGCCAGCGGTGGTGGTGCCGGAGGTCTGGTAATCGTATGTCAGTCGCAGGCCGTCGTCGGTGGCAGGCAGCTGTATGGGAGGGGTCACCAGCCAGTTGTTGCTGGAGCATGTGCCGAAGTTGACACGCATGCGCGGGCCTTCGCTGTACCAGCTGGAACCTGCGTTGGCATCGTAGTCCATGATGCTCCAACAGCCAAGGTAGTCATTGGTATTGAAGTCTTCGCCCCAAGGGGTGGCGTAGTGGTAGCAGTAGTTGGAGTCGTACTCTAGCTGATACCAACGCCACTGCTGAGGGAAGCTGAGGGTGTCGTTCAGCTGGTTGGTGCTATTGGCAAAGGTGACCGTGCTGCTGTCCACATCGATGAATGCCACGTCGTCGTCGCGCCCCACAAAGCCAATCTGATAGCCGCTGTAGAGGCTGATGGTGGGCTGTGCCCCATAGACGATGCACACGGCCTGTGAGGCCTCGTGCAGCTGTATTTGGATATGGGCATAGTCGTAGGCGGGATACCGGAAGTCCATCACCTTGGCTTTCAGTTCCACCACCAGCACGCGGCTGCCCGTGTCGCCTACCACTTGGCTGCGGGCATAGCTGGCCGTGTCGATCTGTATGCTGCTGTAGCCCACCAATCCTACAACACAGGGCCTGATTCTGGCTTGCTCTGGTGAGCCCAATGGATATTGCTGTTGCGAGTTTGGCAGCAAGGTGTTGCCAAAGCGCAGGTAGCCATATTTGCTGATGGAGAAGCTGCTATACTCCTCTCCCGCGTAGGAGAAGGGGAAACCGATGTTTCGCACTGTAGAGCGGGTGCCGTTGAGGGCCAAGAGGTCTTGCGCTGTGCTGTCCAGCGCAATCCATTTCGTAGAATCTACGCCGGTGCTGAAAGTGTATGCCGTTTGAAGCCGTTGGGCCTGCAGGCCCACAGTCGGCATCCAGGCCAGCACGAGCATGGCAAATAGCCGTAATGTAAATAAGGTAGTCTTGTGTTTCATTGCTGTTTATGCATTAATGATGTTTGGGTGTTATTAATCCTTTGTCGCTAATACTAGTTGCAGCAAAGGCCAAAATGTTACAGCAGCACTACGTTTTTTAACATACTTTAACCCCCTGATCTCCTATTGTGTGACCTAGACATCATCGTTTCCGAGCCACTACCCCCACGTTTCCCCCACACTATATTGACGGAGGGATACCGACTGGATGGGGAAGCGTCAGTGTGTAAATAGCGAAATTATCTGGCAGGTTGTGAGATGTTTATTGATTTTTTGCAGTGCAGTTTCGATGGCTAGAAAGCCCAGCCGAGTTTTACACCCCAGGTGGTCGGGCCCCAGAAGGCCGCGCTGTTGCCGGGATCGCTGTCATCGTGGAAGGGGCCGTCGATCCACAGAGGGATGCAGAAACCGAAGAAGGGGGCGGCCACGAAGCCATGCTTGGAGACAAACTGCTTGCCAAAGATGAGTGCCAGGCTCAGGTCGTTCTCGTGGAGGGTGTAGCGTTCGGTGATGAGGTCCCAGCCCTCGTTGCCGCGGGGCACGTCGTAGTGGCTCCATTGATGGACATAGGAGAGGCGTCCTTTGAAGAAGAAACTGCGGGGTGGCAGGCCGCCGGCATTGGCTATGGCGTGGTTCTTCTCACCCCTGGGCAGGTACAGCTTGTAGCCGATGGTGGCAACGATGCCGGGGCGGGTGGCGGGGCCTAAGATGCTTGCACGCTGTTCGTTCCAACGGAAGCCTTGGCCACCCAGTTCCACTTCCAGCGACGAGTGGTGGGGCAGGGTGTGCTCGTAGGTCAGCAGGAAGGCATCGCCAAGGAGAGTGGTAGGGCTGGTGGTGATGGAGTTGTGGCGCAGCCGGGGCATTTCGGTTTCCTGGGCGCTGAGGGTGTCGGCCAGGAGCATTGCGGCAAGCAGGATGAGGAGGTTTCTTTTCATGGTCGAGGGGTATTATTCATAATAGTTATGATAAACGTAGAGCGGCATGCCTGGGTAGAGAACTAGCTGTTTGTAGTTGCCGTGCCATTGGCCTTGGAAGAGGGTGTCCTGCCGATAGAAGATAAAGAAATGCGGGAATTCGAACTTGAATTTGCGTTCGTTGTCGGCTATCTCCTGTTCGATGTCGAAGTTCCACCAGGCGGCGGCGAAACGGCCCTGGCCGTCGGTGACGGCGTGGGCGAGGGTGTCGGTGAGGACGATGACGTAGGTGCTGTCCTGATGGGTAATCATGTAGTCGAGGAACCACAGGGTGTCGTCCACGATGGGGATGGCGAGGGTGCTGTCGGTGTAGAGGGTGCCGGTGATTTGGGTGGTGCATTCGCTCCGCTCACAGGCGCAGAACAGCAACAGGTCCAGGGCAAAGATTAGCGGTGTGTGTTTCATGGCGTGTAACGATTAAACAAGGCTCTAGTTTGATAAAAGACTGATTTTTTAGCAGCCTCGAAGAGGCTGAATCTCAATAACCCCATACTAAGCGACCAACGGGAGCGCAGTGTGGGGATAGCGAAACCCCTACTACTCAGCGTGTCGAAGACACGCCACATTGAAAAATACGAGCAAGAATCAGTCATACTTTGTACTAGAGCGTTAAACATTAAGGTAAGTGTTCTTACTATCAATAAACGTCTCAGTGGGGCAAAATATTCGCGAGGGTGAAAAAAAAATCTTGCCTGTCGGTGTAGGGCAGGCAAGATTAGAAGGGGTTAGTTTTGTGAAAACTCTTTGATACGTTGCTCTTCGCTGCGGCGGCAGACGAGGATTTGCCCGCCTTTCTCTGAGACGATGTAGCCGTCCAGTCCTTGCAGGACCACCTTGCGGGCGTCTTCGGTATGCACCACGCAGTTGCTGCACTCGTAGAGGTGCACGTTGCCCACCACGCCGTTGCCTTGGGGGTCGTGGCTCAGCTTGTCGTGGAGCGAGGCCCAGTTGCCCAGGTCGCTCCAGCCGAAGTCGGCGGGATGGGTGTAGACCTTGCCTTCGGCGGCGGCGGGCTCCATGACGGCATAGTCAATAGAAATCTTCTCGCAGTTGGGGAAGATGTTTTGCACGTCGGCAGGGGTGACCATACGGTCCATGTCGGCGGCCAACTGGGGCTTGTAGGTCTGGATGGCGCTGGTGATGGTGGCCACGTTCCACACAAAGATGCCGGCATTCCACAGGTAGCCGCCGTCGGCCAGATACTGCTGGGCAGTCTCTAGGTCGGGCTTCTCCTTGAAGGCTTCCACGGGCAGGATTTCGCCCTGGGGGGTGCCGGAGGGGCTGGTCTTGATGTAGCCGTAGCCTGTCTCGGGGCGGCTGGGTTTGATGCCGATGGTGACGATGGCGTTGCTCCCCGCGGTGAAGTCGAGCGCGTTGGCTATCACGCGGCGGAATTCCTCGGGGTTCATCACCACGGCATCAGCCGGGGTAACCACCACGTTAGCCTCGGGGTCTTCCTGCCTGATGCGCCAGCAGGCCCAGGCGATGCAGGGGGCCGTGTTGCGGGCGGCGGGCTCGGCTAGGATGTGGGCGGCGGGCAGGTCGGGCAGCTGCTGCCGCACGATGTCGACATAGGCGGCGTTGGTCACTACCCAGAAGTTGTCCAAGGGGCAGAGACCTTTGAAACGGTCCACGGTGAGCTGTATGAGCGTGCGGCCGCAGCCCAGGATGTCGATGAACTGCTTGGGGTATTCGGGGGTGCTGAGGGGCCAGAAGCGGCTTCCGATGCCTCCGGCCATGATGACTACTTGGTTGTGCATAGTGTACAAGTTAATAGTTGATGGTGAGTACTATAAATCGTTTATTTTATGTTTTGCCCTTTCAGGGCATTTTTTTAGTTGCCTTATAGTTAATAGTGGTGGGCAGGAGCCGTTCAGCGTTTTTTTAGTTGCGGTAGCCGATGACGTGGCGCACCTCTTCGATGGTGCGGTGCGCACTCTCGCGGGCTTTCTCCTTGCCTTGGTCCATCACGCGACGCAGATAGTCCTCGTTGGCAGAGAGCTCTTCAATCTTCAGGCGGAAGGGCTCGCAGAAGTTGACCATGTCCTCGGCCAGTTGTTTCTTCATGTCGCCGTAGCGTATCTGGCAGCGGTTGTAAAGGTCGTCGAAGTACTCCACCGTGTCGGGCGTGGAGACCACCTTCATGAGGGTGAAGAGGTTCTCTATCTCCGCCGGCTTGGTCTGGTTCATCTCCGTGGGGCCGCTGTCGGTCTTGGCACGCATGATTTTCTTGCGGATGGACTTGGGGTCCTCATTGAGGAAGATGGCGTTGCCCTCGCCCTCGCTTTTGCCCATCTTGCCGCTGCCGTCCAGTCCGGGAATTTTGATGAGGTCGTGGCCGAAGTTGTAGGCTTGGGGCAGGGGGAAGACCTCGTGTTTGTACATATTGTTGAACCGCTGGGCAAAGGTGCGGGTCATCTCCAAGTGCTGCTCCTGGTCCTTGCCCACAGGCACTTTGGTGGCCTTGTGGATAAGGATGTCGGCGGCCATGAGGGTGGGGTAGGTGAGCAGGCCGGCGTTGACGTTGTTGGGGTTCTGGCGCACCTTGTCCTTGAAGCTGGTCACGCGCTCCAGCTCGCCCAGGTAGGCGTTCATGTTCAGGAAGAGGTAGAGCTCGATGGTCTCGGGCAGGTCGCTCTGCAGGTATATGGTGGCCTTGTCGGGGTCGAGGCCGCAAGCGATGTACTGGATGAGTATCTGGCGGGCGTTGCCATAGAGATCGTCCGGGGTGGGGTGGGTGGTGAGGGAGTGGTAGTCGGCCACGAAGAAATAGCAGTCGTGCTCGTCCTGCATACGGACGAAGTTGCGCAGGGCACCAAAGTAGTTGCCCAAATGGATGTTGCCTGTGGGTCGGATGCCGCTGCAGACAATTTCGCGGTTTGTAGTATCTGTCATAGTCGGTTGTCTTTCAAATGTCTATTTTGTTTGGAGGCAGCCCTTCGGGTGCGAACCTCCACCATTCAAATAAAATGCAAAGGTACAAAAAAAATATAGATAATCAATAAAAAGAGGGTATAAAAAATAAGGTCGACCTTGGGCCGACCTTATTTTTCGTTCGGTTGTGTGGCAATTATTCAGCAACAACTTCTTCAGCAGCAGCCTCAACGGCCTCAACAGCGGTGCTGTCAACGACGGGGGTCTCTTCAACCATCTCTTCAACGGCGGGAGTGTCAACGACTGCCTCTTCGGCGGGGGTGTTGTTGCAAGCTGCGAAAGCGAACATGCCAGCTACAGCCATAAGGAACATTACTTTTTTCATTTCTCAATTTTTTTTTAAAGTTATCTATACTAGGTTATTAATAATTTTTTCTTACTCTTTCTTTCGTCCCTTCCGTGGTTCGAAATCGGATGCAAAAGTAACACATTTTCTACGACTAAAAAGAAAAAAAATGTCAAAAAAACTTAACGTGTTCACAAAATGTTAAAATTCAAAATGTTAAAAACGCAACTTTTTTGGCATTTTCTCAAGTTTTCCCCCTGAAATTCAGTATTTTTTGGTCGGATAATCGTCGTATTTGGGGCTCTTTTGGCATCTTTT
>DFDY01000128.1 GCA_002368955.1 Bacteroidales bacterium UBA3816 | reverse complement strand
GCCCCAAAACTTATGGGACACCCTCAATTATTTTCGTATAGTTTTCTTTTATTCCGAAATTACTTTCACTTCCTTTGTTTTTAGGCGGACACAGAGCCATTGCTCCATCTGGCTCTTTTGGTTGGAGGTGAGTTTTCCCGAGTCGTTCACGAGGACGAGGATTTCAGATTTTTGTGCCGTGGTGTCGCCCTCGTTCATCCTCATGCCGTTGGCTATGGTAACGTCGTGGATGCTGGGGTACTGGGTGCGAATTTCGTTAGCCAGTTGGGCGTAGTCTCTCTCGGCATTGTGGTAGAACTGCAACTCGTTGCGCAGGGTGTCGATGATGCTGTCCTTGGTGTGGAATATACTCTCGGTGCGTTGATATAGTTCTGACATCATGCGGTTGTTGCGACCGCCGCCAAACGTGCTGGCATTCATCACAATCTGGCTGCGTTTGATGCCCTGCTCCTCGGCCAGGGCATAGACGGTATACATCTCGTTCTCGCTCAGGTTGTCGTTGGTGATGAACAGTTCCACCACAGAGGGATTGCCCTCGTGGCTGACGCGGTAGTCGTAGATGAGGTTGTTCTCCACGCGGTTCATGTTGCGCACAAAGGAGGCCACGTTCCGCTCAAAGTTGTTCTGCCTCACAATGTTGATGGCAGATATGACACTGGGAATGATGATGATAATGATGCCCACGGTCACGGTGCGGGTGATGCGTTTGCGTTGGGCCTCGTTGGTGTAGACAGCGTTCTCGAAACCCAGAAATTTGACCCCTATGAAAGTGGCCAGGGAGATAAAGACGCTGTTGATAAAGAACAGATAGAGGGCCCCGAGGGCATAGTGCATGTTCAGCTGAGAGAGGCCGAAGCCGATGGTGCACAGCGGCGGCATCAGTGCGGTGGCGATGGCCACGCCGCTGAGCACCGTGCCGCGCTCTTTGCGGCTGGTCTCCACAATGCCGGCAAAACCACCAAAAAAGGCAATTAGCACATCATAAATGGTCGGATTGGTGCGGGCCAAAAGCTCGGTGGGGTTCTCCAGTTTCAACGGGGTGAGCAGGAAGTAGAGCGTGGAGGCGGCAATGCTGATAAGCACCATCACGCCCAGATTGCGCAGCGAAAATCGCAACAGCCTCAAATTATTGGTGCCCAACGAAAGACCAACACCGATGATGGGCCCCATCAGGGGCGAGATGAGCATGGCACCTATGATTACCGGAATGGAGTTGACGTTCAACCCCACGGATGCAATGATGATGGCAAAGGCCAGAATATAGAGATTGGTGCCGGTGAAAGAGATGTTCTTCTTGATATTGGCGGCGGCTCCTTGCACGTCTAGCTCGTTGGCCAGTCCTACGCGGGGTCTTAGATATTTGTTCAGTAGGCCCATGTTGATGAGTTTGTAGTTGAATGAGAATAGTTAATAAAAGTGGCAATCTGTGGATGCCATAATTTGTTTGCTGGCAAAAAACTGGCAAAAAAAAAGACCCCCCGGATATTGTTCATATCGCTTGGGCCTTTTTTATTGTTCTTTTGCAGGGGGTGATTTACTTCACCATTTCCTTAAACTCTTTGCAGGGTTTGAATTTAGGAATGTTGTGTTCGGGGACGATGACGGTGGTGTTTTTGGAAATGTTTCGGCCGGTTTTCTGGGCACGATGAACAATCTCAAAGGTGCCAAAACCACGCAGATAGACATTCTCTCCCTCTGCCATGTTCTGCTTGATGGTGGACATCATTTCTTCCACAATAATCAAGATGGCCTGTCTTTCGAGACCGGTTCTTTCTGCAATTGCATGCACGATATCAGCTTTCGTCATTTTGTTGTTATTTATATGGGTTAATACTTTTTTTTCCGTTTGCAAAAATACACATTTTTTTTGAAATAATAATTTATTTGAAAAGATTTTGTTTTTTTGTCTCATCCCATGAGTGCACGAACAGCCTCCTGATGCTTAGGTCAAGGGCCGAACGAGTTGTTATGGCCAGTGCCACAAAGCAAGATGGCTTTGCCCCTGATGTGCCCAATTTGGCTGTCCGACAACTCATAGTATTTCAATCGTTTGCATGACAGACGAGTTGAACATTCGGCGTCCTCTAAAAGCAGCCTCGGGAGGGTGATGAATGCAATTACTTATTCACTACTCTAGCATTGAATTCAGCTGCAAGTGGTTGAAAATATGTTGCCTAAACACTGTCGCGACGCTATCTCTACACTCGATAAGCGGTGGTGGTGTGTGGGAGTTGAGCCAGAGAAACAGATCGGGAGTGGGAAGGAGAGGGCGTAAGTTAATGGCTGGAGGAATGAATGCAGGGTGGGGCGGGGAAGGGTGAGGGAAGAGGTGTGACGATTGGGAGGGCGAAGTGTAAAGGGATGTGTGAGAGGGGGTTGTGGAGTTGTGGAAAAATAATTTTTCTTATGTCGTATATTTTTAGTATTTTTGTATTATGGAAACTATGCCTCAAAATATTACAAGACGCAAAGAGAGAATGTCTTACGAGCAGGCCTTCAATATCAACGGCGGCAACAAGCCGCCGCAGGCTACTGATTTGGAGGAGGCTGTGCTGGGTGCCCTGATGCTTGACGCCAACGCCCTGAACACGGCCATTGACCTGTTGCATGAGGAGTTTTTCTACAAGCCCGAACATCAGGCCATCTTCCGTGCCATACACAAGCTTTTCGAGAAGAACCAGCCGGTGGACATGATGACGGTGACCAACCAGCTGCGCCAGAGCGGCGAGTTGGAGGCCGCGGGCGGTGCCTTCCATATTTCGGAACTGACCAGCCACATTGTCAGTGCTGCCCATATTGAGTATTACGCACGTGTGCTGAGCGAAAAATATATTTCGCGCGAGCTGATCCGCATCTCTACCGAGACCATCACCAGCGCCTACGACGAGACCACCGACGTGGTGGACCTGCTGGACAAGACCGAAGGGCGGCTGATGGACATCAACGAGAAGAATTTCCGCACTGACTACCACCCCATAGGCGACCTGGTGCATGAGGCACACGACCAGATTATTGAGGCTGTGGGAAGCGAGGGCGGCACCACTGGATTGCCCTCTGGATTCATCGAACTGGACCGCAAGACAGCCGGTTTCCAGCCCGGCACGCTGATTATCCTAGCCGCCCGCCCGGCCATGGGTAAGACCGCCTTTGCCCTTTCTATTGCTAGAAATATGGCCATCGACTTTAGCAAGCCAGTGGCTTTTTTCTCCTTGGAGATGACCGGCGTGGAGCTGGCCATGCGTTTGATTTCGGGCGAGGCTCAAATCCCGGGCGACAAGCTGAAGAAAGGCGAGTTGCAACCTTGGGAGCAGCAACAGTTGGAAACCCGCACACAGAGCCTCAACGATGCCAAGATATTTATCGACGACACTCCGCAGCTGACAATCTATGAGTTGCGGGCCAAGTGCCGCCGTCTGAAGGACCACCACGACATTCAGATGGTCTTTATCGACTACCTGCAGCTGATGAGCGCGGGCTCCGATGCTATGAGCCGCAACGGCAACCGCGAGCAGGAGATTAGCACCATCAGCCGCCAGCTGAAAGCCCTCTCGAAAGAGTTGGGCATACCGGTGCTGGCCATGTCGCAGCTGAGCCGTGCGGTGGAGACCCGCGGTGGTACGAAGAAACCCATGCTGAGCGACTTGCGTGAGTCGGGTGCAATCGAGCAGGATGCCGACATCGTGATGTTTATCTATCGACCAGAGTACTACGGTATTATGGAAGACGAAAAAGGCGCCACTGCCGGCATGGCCGACATCATCATTGCCAAGCACCGTAGCGGTGAGGTGGGCGAGGTGCGCCTGCGCTTTGTGGGCAAGTATGCCCGCTTCGAGAATCCCGAGTTTACCACCAACGAGCAACTGGCCAGCGGCATGCCGCAGAATGCAGCTTTCGACTCGGGCGGCAACGCCACCATCATCGTGGACTCCAAAATCAACCGCGAGAATAATAATTTCGCCCAAGGCCTGCAACCAGACAACGACGTGCCGTTCTAAGGTGCCAGGCTTCTCATTCTTAAAGAAACAAATAAAATAAAAATAGTATAGACAATGGAAAATATTGACAATCTCACCAAGAAAGATCTCCTGAAAGAGACTATCAAACACATCGACATTAAGAAATATGACTCCACCGAGCTCATCGACGCCATGCGCCACATGTCCTTCACCAGCCGCGACACCGCCCGCGCTGCCGACATCCTGACCATGATGTGCAAGGAGCACGACTGCACCAATATACTCACCCTGGCCGGTTCGACCAGTGCCGCCGGCTGCATGCAGGTGTACGTTGACATGGTGCGCAACAAGATGATTGATGCCGTGGTTGCCACCGGTGCTTCCATCATCGACATGGACCTCTTTGAGGCCTTGGGTTTCAAACACTATGTGGGCACCAAGGAGAATGTCATCCCCGACACCAAGCTGCGCGAACTCTATATCGACCGCATTTACGACACCTTTATCGATGAGGAAGAGTTGCAGGCCTGCGACAATGCCACTTTTGAGCTGGCCAACATGCTGGAAGCCCGCCCCTACAGCTCACGCGAGTTCCTCTACGAACTGGGCAAATGGCTGCACAATGGTCGCGGTGTGAAAAAGGACAGCCTCATCCAGACCTGCTATGAGTGTGGCGTGCCTATTTTCTGCCCCGCCTTCAGCGACAGCTCTGCTGGTTTCGGCATTGGCAAGCACCAGTGGGAGCGTGCCCAGAAGGGCGAGAAATACCTGAGCATCGACTCTGTCTGCGACTTCATCGAGCTGACTAAGATTAAGATGGCTGCCCCCGAGACTGGCTTGTTCATGGTGGGCGGCGGCACACCCAAGAACTTTGCCCAGGACACTGTGGTCTGCGCCGAAATACTGGGTCACGAAGTGCCGATGCACAAATATGCCATCCAAATCACCGTGGCCGACGTGCGCGACGGTGCCTGCAGTTCCTCCACCCTCTTGGAGGCCGGCAGCTGGGGCAAGGTGAGCGAAGAGTTGCAGCAGATGGTCTATGCCGAAGGCACCACCGTCATTCCTGCCATCGTGAGCTATGCCTACCACAACGGCTGTTGGAAGGACCGCGAATATAAGAACTGGCAGAAGATTTTCGAGAAATAAATAATAAAAGATGCGCTTCGCCGAATGGTCGGCGAGGCGCATTCTATCATATCCCCATTGGCGGGCTATTATTTTTAACTAATCAGAAGCATAAGCAATGGAAGAACAACTCCGCAAGCGAATACGCCAACTGATACAGAATGAGGTGGTGTTGGCCACTGGCTGCACCGAACCGGGCGCGGTGGCCCTTTGTGTTGCCAAGGCCCGAGAGACTCTGGGGCGCGAACCCGAACACATCCAGCTGCTCCTCAGCAAGAATGTTTACAAAAACGCCATGGGTGTGGGCATTCCCGGCACGGGCATGATAGGCCTGCCCATCGCCGTGGCCATTGCTGTGGTGGCAGGCGACTCCAAACGCCAATTGGAAGTGCTGACCGTCGCCCCCGAGAAGGTGGAGGAGGCCAAGCAGTGGCTGGCCAACAACGCTTCGCGCATTGAAATCGGTGTCAAGGACGAATGCGACAAACTTTTTGTGGAGTGTGTCTGCACGGCAGGCGAGGACAAGGCTGTGGCCGTCATCAGCCACAGGCACACCAATTTTGTCTTCGTGTCGTTGAATGACAATGTGCTGCTGAGCAATCTGGCCGTGGAGGTGCTTCAAAAGGAGTTGAAGGAAACCACCGGCGAAGAGGAGTCTCCCTTGGGCGACCTGAAACTAACGGCCCGCATGGTGTACGACTATTCCACCACAGCCCCACTGGAAGAGCTGGAATTCATCTATGACACCGTCAAGTACAACGAAGCCGCTGCCCAGGAGGGACTGAAAGGTTACGGCCTGCGCACGGGCAAGATTCTGATGGCAAATGCCCAGGGGGATTTGGTGCACACGGTGGTGGCCAGGACTGTGGCGGCCAGCGACGCCCGCATGGACGGCTGCACCCTCTCGGTCTACAGCAACAGTGGCAGCGGCAATCAGGGCATCTGCTGCACCCTGCCTGTCTATAACTACGGCAAGGAAAAGGGCTGCAGTCACGAACAGATTGTACGCGCCTTGATTTTGAACCACTTGATGTCAATCTATATTAAGAGCGGCATTGGACGGCTGAGTGCCCTGTGCGGCATTGTGAATGCCAGCATCGGGGTGACTTGCGGCATCGTTTATCTGCATGGCGGCTGTTTCGAACAGATGTGCTATGCCATCAAGAACCTTATCAACACCATTGCCGGCATGGTGTGTGACGGAGCAAAGCCCAGCTGCGCCTTGAAGATGAGCACGGGCCTGTATAGTGCCTTTGTGAGTGCCGAACTGGCCTATAACAACTGTGTGGTGGACGCCACCGACGGATTGAGTGAGAGCGATGTTGACTGCTCTATCCGTAATTTGGGCCGCCTGGGGCATGACGGCATGGACGAGGTGGACGACACCATCTTAGACATCATGACCCACAAGAGAAATTAAGGCTAGGAACTATTGAATGTTAATAACTTTCTGGAGAGCATACTTATTCATTAAAAAATAATTGATAATTTTGCAATCAGAAAAAATACGCTTTAAAATGGAAAATAGAAAGGAAGAATTGTATTCGCAGGCCATCCCTGCTGGAAAGCGCCGCTACTTTTTCGACGTGAAGGAAACTCGTGGAGGTGACAAATTTATCACAATTACCGAGAGCCGCCGCTTGTTTGACAACAACACGGGCGAGTTCTATTATGACAAAAACAAGATTTTCCTCTACAAGGAAGATTTCGAGAAGTTCCAGAAAGGTCTGGCCAATGCTCTCTCTTTCATCGAGACCGGCATCGAACCCGAGCCCGTGGTGGTTGAGAACGAGATGGGCCACATCAATGATAACGACGACCTGCAAAAGATTAACCTAGACGATTTCGACCTTAAATTCTAATCTTTCAATATGGGTAAGATTATCTCTATCGCCAATCAAAAAGGAGGCGTGGGAAAAACCACTACGGCAGTCAATCTCAGTGCTGCACTGGCGGTGATGGAGTATAAGGTCCTTTTAGTCGATGCCGACCCCCAGGCCAACGCCTCATCTGGATTGGGCATCAACCCCGACGAGTTGGAGAAAAGTGCCTACGAGTGCTTCATGGGTCAGGCCGATATTCACGACTGCATCGTGCAGGCCGACGCCCCCAACCTCTCTCTGCTGCCCACCCGCATTGATTTGGTGGGGGCCGAAGTGGAACTGGTCAACGAGAAGAACCGTGAGTACTTTATCAGTCGTACCCTTGAATCGGTCAGAGAAGAATTTGATTTCATCATCATCGATTGTAGCCCTTCATTGGGCCTGATAACAGTCAACGCCCTCACGGCCAGCGACTCGGTCATCATCCCCATCCAGAGCGAGTACTTTGCCCTGGAGGGACTGGGAAAACTGCTCAACACGGTTCGCATCGTCCAGACCCGACTGAATCCCAAGTTGACCATCGAGGGACTGCTCATCACAATGTACGACTCCCGTCTCCGCCTGGCCCGCCAGGTGGTAGAGGACGTGCGCTCCCATTTCAAACGCCTGGTTTTCGACACCCTTATCTATCGCAACACTAAATTGGCCGAGGCCCCCAGCTATGGCAAGTCCATCATCATGTACGACGCCACCTGCCCCGGCGCTAACAACTACCTCAACCTCGCCACCGAAATACTCAAACGTAACCAGCTTAAGCATTAATCAATGGCAAAGAAACCACTAATACCTGGTCGCGGACTCGATGCTATCTTGGGAAATATCGATGTGGAAACCCTCAATGGCAACGAGTCCGATGTCACAGCCTCCATAGGCATGGTGCCTATCTGCGACATTGAGACCAACCCATTCCAACCCCGTAAGGAATTTGACTCCACAGCCCTTGAGGAATTGGCCCAGTCTATCCGTGAGCAGGGGGTCATCACTCCCATTACCGTCCGTCGTATGCCGGACGGCAAATATCAGCTCATTGCAGGCGAGCGCCGTTACCGCGCTTCGCAGATGGCCGGCCTCACCGAGTTGCCCGCCTATATACGCATCGCCACCGACGGCCAGATGATGGAAATGGCCCTGGTGGAAAACATCCAGCGCGAGAATCTCAACGCCATGGAGATTGCCCTCTCCTACAACGCCCTCATCGAAGAGTGCCAACTCACCCACGAGCAACTCAGCCAGCGGGTGGGCAAGGACCGCTCCACCATCACCAACTATCTGCGCCTGCTCAACCTCCCTGCAGAGACCCAACTGGCTCTCAGTTCGGGTCAGATAAGCATGGCCCATGCTCGCGCCCTCATCAATGTGGAAGACCCTGAGGAACACTTGGCCATTCTGCACGACATTATCAATCGGCACCTCTCAGTCCACCAGACCGAGCAGTTGGTCAAGGCTGGGAAGGCCGAAAAAAAGCCCCGCACGGTGCTCAAAGACGAGTTGCCCAGTACCCACAGCGCAGCCCAGTCTCAGATGAGGCAGATGTTGGGGTCAGATGTCGAAATCAAGCGTTCCCGCCGAGGCAAAGGAACCATGACAATTCATTTTAATAACGACGAGGATTTCGAGCGAATCATGAAATTGCTCCATCCTTGAGCCTGAGGTCAGCCTGCCGTGTTCAAACGTCTTTTCATAATAGGAATACTGCTGGCCGTCGCCTCATGGGTTCAGGCACAGAATGACAAGGACTCGGTTTTGGTCACTCCTCAGACAGTTACCACCGTGGCCAAGACCGACCACAACCCCACCAAGTCTCTCCTCCTCTCCATCATCCCTGGCGGAGGGCAGATTTATAATGGCCAGGCATGGAAGATTCCCATCATCTATGCCGCCTTAGGCACCGTGGGTTATTTTGCCTATAACTATTATTCCGACATGCGCATGTTCCGCAAAGAATATCTCGCCATCGGCCAGAGCGGCATCTGCACCCTGCCGGGCTATGAAGGCATCTCCGGCTACTATGTCTATAATTATTATCAGTCAAACAACAAGAATTTTCAACTATTTACCATCATAACGGTGGCGGTCTACGGACTCAATCTGTTGGATGCCTACGTCTTTGGGCATCTCTACGATTTCAACGTCAATGACGACCTCACCATGCGCATAGCCCCTTCAGTAGCTCCCGACTTTGGCAGCAGAATGGGCTTCGCCCCTTCAGTTAACTTGTCACTTACATTTTGAGAATAAATAAACACTAACAAACAATGATGAACCCTATCTTAATGATTCAGGACGGCATGTCCGACATGCAGACTGCCGTTGACACGATGGCAGCCTCCGCTTCTGCCGAAACCGCTCGTATTTCCCTTTGGGACATGGCTCTCAACGGTGGTTGGATTATGCTGGTGCTGCTGCTCATGCTGGCATTGGCCATCTACATTGCAGTCGAACGTTATCTTGCCCTCCGTCAGGCAGTCAATGAGTCCGAAGACGACCTCTTTATGAACAATATCCGCGAGTATATCCACAAAGGTGATGTCGAAGGAGCCCGCGCCCTCTCCAAACAGACCAACAGCCCTCTGGCTCGCATGATTGACAAGGGTCTCTCTCGCCTGGGCCGTCCCCTCAGCGACATACAGACCGCCATCGAGAATGAAGGCAAACTGGAAGTTGCCCGTCTGGAAAAACGTGTCTCTCTGGTTGCAACCGTGGCATCCCTCGGACCAATGATTGGTTTCCTTGGCACCGTCACCGGCATGGTCACCTGCTTCCAAGACATGGCCCACGCTGGCAACAACATCGAAATCAACACCTTGGCCACGGGTATGTATCAGGCTATGGTTACCACCATCGGCGGTCTTATTGTGGGTATTATCTGCTATTTCTTGTATAATGTCCTGGTCACCCGCATCAACAAGGTGGTTCTCGACATCGAGGTACGCGCCTCCGAGTTTATGGACCTGCTCCACGAACCCGCATAAAGAAAGACTTGGTAGGTGATCTCAAAAAATAGTACTTTACAATGATTCAGACAAGCAATAAAATATCCATTGAGAGCAACAACTCCACCATGTCCGACCTGGTGTTCCTGTTGTTGGTCTTCTTCATGATGACCTCCACGCTCATCAGTCCCAATGCTGTCAAACTGCTCCTCCCCGAGAGCGGCAGCAAGACCATGGCCAAGCAGACGGTGACGGTCTATATCGACGAGAACTACAACTTTCAGGTGGGCGACAACCCCACCGACATCGAAGGCCTTCAGCCACTGATTGCGGCCGGCATAGGCGGCGAGCCCGAAGCCAGTGTGGTCCTCAGGGCCGACAAGACTGTCCCTGTGCAGTATGTGGTCAATGTCATTGATGCTGTCAACGCCATCAACGAACAGACTGGCTCCAAACATAAGGTAATATTGGCCACCTCGCCAAAAAAATAGTTAATTGTTGACAAATCTGGGAGGTTTCAAACGGGCACATACAATTTATTCCCACTTTTTCAGTTATCACCATAACACACAACCTCCTTCCGACAACAAATAAAGATTGACTATGATGGACCAAGAACAAAAAAACAAAATCATATCCGCCGGAACCACGGCTTTGGTGCTGGGACTTATCCTAGTCATCTGTCTGGCTTTTGGCTATGACCCTCCCGACCCGCCCATTCCTGAGGAAGGCGTTGAAGTCAATTTGGGCAACAGTGACTTTGGCTTTGGTGACAATCCCATGCCCAGCCCCAGCCCTGCCTCCAGCGCACCCCGTCCGGCTGCTGCCACCGAACAGATAAGCACCCAGAAAACCGAGGCCACTGTGCCGATGTACAGCTCCGACAATCCTGCCAAGGCCAAGACCGTTAACGAAACGCCCACCACTACACAACCCGAACCGCCCAAGGAACCCGAAATCAACACCCGCGCCCTTTTCAATAAAAACAATCGGGCCACAGGCAACCAAAAAGGAGGGAGCCAAGGCATCACCAGCGGCTCGGGCAACCAAGGCAAAGAAGGTGGCGACCCCAACAGCAACCGCTATGACGGCACTCCAGGCAAAGGCGGGGCCGGCTTCAGTCTCAGCGGACGCAGTGCCAAGGCATTGCCCTCGCCCCAGGGAGGCAATAACAAGCAAGGCAAGGTAGTAGTCAAGATATGGGTGGACCGTTCTGGCAACGTCACTCAGGTCAGTGCCCCCGAGAAAGGTTCAACCCTTACCGATGCCGCACTGGTCAGTCAGGCCAAAACCGCTGCCCGCAAAGCCAAGTTCAGTGCCAAGGACGATGCGCCCGAAGTGCAGACTGGCACCATCACCTATGTCTTTCAAACCAATTAATAGAGAATAGGAAAGGAAAAGAGAATTGGAAGCGATAAGAATTGATAAATACCTCTGGGCTGTGCGTCTCTACAAGACGCGCAGCCTGGCTACAGAAGCCTGTCGCAACGGCCATATCCGCATGGGCGGTCAGCCCGTCAAACCATCGCACGAAATAAAGGTGGGCGAAGTTTACGAAGTGACCATTGAACAGCTGCACAAAGTAGTAGAAGTAAAGGAGTTGCTAGGCAATAGGGTAGGGGCCAAGCTTGTGGACAACTACCTTATCGACCGCACCCCGCAAGAGGAGTACGACCGCATCCAGTTCATCCGTCAGTATTCTTTTGAGAAGCGTGACCGTGGAGCCGGCCGTCCCACCAAGCGCGACCGTCGCGAGATTGAGGAGTTCAAATATAAGTAAAACTGCACTAAATAAGTTAATAATAGACTGCTGAAAATATTTAACATATTGATATTGCAATAAAAATGACGGAAACAATACATAATAACAGATTCGGCTATGAATGAAGAAGCTGTCATAAGTGACATATTGGCAGGCAACGTAAACCGATACGAAGAAATCGTCCGCGAGTATCAGGAGATTGTGGCCAACCTCTGCTACAAGATTGGAGGCCCCAAAATCGATATCGAGGAGATGACCCAACAGGTATTCGTCGAACTCTACTATGCCCTGCCGCGTTTTAAGTTCCAGTCGAAACTGAGCACATTCATTTATCGTCTCACCGTCAACGTGGTTTGCAAGGAAATCAAGCACAACTCCCGCTGGCTCACCTCTCAAGACGCTCCCGACCTTCCAGAGGTGGCAACCGACGACTACAATGTCGAGCAGTCCATTGTCCGCGACGAACGCTATCGCAAACTCTATGCCGCTATCGGCCATCTCCACACTGAACAACGTACCGCGCTGGTACTCTATACTTTCAACGATTTTTCCTACAACGACATAGCCGATGTTATGCAATGTACAGTAGCCAAGGTTGAATCCCTCATCTTTCGAGCCCGCAAGAACCTGAAGAAACTGTTGACCGATGAGTTGTAAAAAGAATTAGACTCTGTTATTGTAAGATAGAAACAATTGAAAGTAATGACTGAAAATTTGTTCATACAGCAGCTCAAGGAGTTGCACTACCCGGGCCATATCGACGTAGCCAACGCCGTCATGGCAGAAGTACGCAAGAAACCTCTTTTGGTCGCTCCGCCCGCCAAAAGCAAGTGGGGCGTCAGGCGTATCACTGCCGTAGTTGCCGCTTGCGCCGTGATAGCGGTCGCTTTCAATTTCACCCTCTCTTTTTTACATCAGACTACCAATCCAGCCCAGCTGGCCGACGATATTGCAGCCATCTATAACTATCATGCCAGCTATGGCGACAACAGCACCTACTATGAGGCCTACTTGGTTGACGTATTACTAAATTAGCAACAAACTTCACGTTTTCGCAATATGAAACAGTTCCTTACTTTTTCTCTGGCTCTCCTATTTTCCTTTCTGCTATATGCACAGCCTCCTAGGCATATGGACGGCCCACGGCATAAAGAAGCCTATCCCAACATAGAAAAACTGGTGAGCAACCTCACCAGCAATCAGAAAAAGCGTATCGAAACTATCACTGACAACACCAAAAAGGAGGTGGCCAAACTTAGTTCCGAACTTGAGTCCATCCGTCAACAGATTAAAAACTTGCATGACAAATCGGGCGACCAGTCATCACTTCTTTTTCCCCTTTTTGATCAGGAAAGTCACTACATGGCCCAAATCTCAAAGGAGATGTATAAATGCCGTGTACTGATTGATGAGGTTCTCACCCCCGAACAAGTAAAGGAATTGCGCCAATCTCTTGAAGCTGAGCGCCAAAAGCAGATGAAAAACCATCCGTCGCGGCACCCAGAGGCCAAGAAGACAAAGCCAGACACTAAGAAAACCGCAGTGAAGAAAGCTTAGTTGTATATATAATCACTTAGTTGATTTATATATTTTTTTCATCTAACAGGAAAGGACCGACCAATTTTTTGGTTGGTCCTTCATTTCAGCATTACTCTCTGGTTTGTGGAGCGGGATTCTGTTCGAACCTTTTAGATACTTCGCTGAAGATTCGCCAAAGATTCGCCCGCTTTGACGGAAAAACATTGGTTCTTAGGCGTTTCTACTAGGTGGCGACGAGGAAAATGACTTAATTTTCGAAGAAATCAGTTAGTTACAAATGGTTGGGGACGAATGGTTACCCATTGTGACCATGTGTGACTCATCGTAACTTATCGTGACCAAGTGGAACTATGTGGTTCCGGCGTTAAAAAATCATCTTACTTTTGCCAAGCCGAAATGAGGTGGGCAGCCCGCAGCAAGGCTGCATCATGGGTACTAGAACTGGTTTGCATGTTGCCCGTGCCTCCAGAGACAGAAAAAAAGGAAAGGCTGCGCCAGGGAGTGGAGCAGCCTTTGATGGGTGAAGAGTATTATGCTCTTTGGGGTTTATTTGTGAGCTTGGAGATACTCGTCGATGCCCTTGGCAGCGGCACGACCGGCACCCATGGCCAGGATGACAGTGGCAGCACCGCTAACGGCATCGCCGCCAGCGAAGACACCGTCGCGGGTGGTCATCGTGTGGTCGTTAATCTTCAAGCCACCGAAGCTCTCGGTTTCCAAACCAGGAGTGGTGCTCTTGATGAGGGGGTTGGGGCTGGTGCCCAGAGCCACGACCACGGTGTCGATAGGCATTTCGAATTCGCTGCCTTCGATGGTGGTGGTCTTCTGACGGCCCTTCTCATCGGGTTCGCCCAGCTGCATCTTCACGCAGCGCATGGCGGCCACATTGCCGTTTTCGTCACCGATGAACTCAACGGGGTTGGTGAGGAAGTTGAACTCAATGCCCTCTTCCATGGCGTGGTGCACCTCCTCGCGACGAGCAGGCATGTTGGCCTGGTCGCGACGATAGATGACGTGGACCTCGCTGCCCAGACGTTTGGCGGTACGTGCGGCATCCATGGCCACGTTGCCACCGCCGATGACGGCCACGCGCTGGCCGAGGACGATAGGAGTGGCGTAGGTTTCGTCGTAGCCATGCATCAGGTTGGTACGGGTCAGCAGTTCGTTGGCGGAGATGACGCCCACGAGGGTCTCACCGGGGATACCCATGAATTTGGGCAGGCCTGCACCGCTGCCGATATAGATGGCCTTGAAGCCGTGCTCGTCGAAGAGCTGGTCGATGGTGACACTCTTGCCCACGATGACGTTGGTCTCTATCTTGACGCCCAGTTTCTTGAGGTTCTCAATTTCGGGTTCAACCACTTTCTGCTTGGGCAGACGGAATTCGGGAATGCCGTAGACGAGCACGCCGCCGGCGTGGTGCAGGGCTTCGAAGATGGTCACGTCGTAGCCC
>DFDY01000139.1:11203-11421 GCA_002368955.1 Bacteroidales bacterium UBA3816 | reverse complement strand
ACCTTAATCCTCCTGAAGTTTATTGTTCGAGCCAAGCACGTTGATGATCTTGTGGATATACATCTTCTTCATGCTTTCGCGGGCAGGCTTCAGATATTGGCGCGGGTCGAAATGGTCGGGGTGCTCTGCCAGATGCTTGCGTATGGCGGCAGTCATGGCCAGACGGCTGTCGCTGTCGATGTTAATCTTGCAAACGGCGCTCTTGGCGGCCTTGCGCA
>DFDY01000139.1:10930-11155 GCA_002368955.1 Bacteroidales bacterium UBA3816 | reverse complement strand
GCCTTGCGCAGCTGCTCCTCGGGAATGCCCACGGCGGCCTTCAGTGCACCACCGTTGGCGTTGATGGTGTCCACCTCGTCTTGCGGCACCGAGCTGGAACCGTGAAGCACGATGGGGAAACCTGGCAGTTTCTTCTCCACAGCTTCCAGCACATCGAAGGCAAGGGGAGGAGGCACCAAGCGGCCCGTCTTCGGGTCGACGGTGCACTGCTCGGGTTTGAACTTG
>DFDY01000139.1:0-10876 GCA_002368955.1 Bacteroidales bacterium UBA3816 | reverse complement strand
CGGGTTTGAACTTGTAGGCACCGTGGCTGGTTCCAATGCTGATAGCCAGCGAGTCGCAACCGGTGCGGGTGGCAAAGTCAATCACCTCTTCGGGCTTGGTGTAGTGGCTCTCCTCGGCGGACACCTCGTCCTCCACGCCGGCCAACACGCCCAGCTCGCACTCCACCGTCACGTCATACTTGTGGGCGTACTCCACCACTTGGCGCGAAATCCTGATATTCTCCTCATAGGGCAGGGCGCTGCCGTCATACATCACACTGCTGAAACCCATGTCGATGCAGCTCTTGCAAGTCTCAAAGCTGTCGCCGTGGTCCAAGTGGAGCACAATCTCGGGATGCTTGCAGCCCAGCTCCTTGGCATACTCCACAGCCCCTTCGGCCATGTAGCGCAGCAGGGTGGGGTTGGCATATTCGCGGGCCCCCTTGGACACCTGCAGAATCACAGGGCTCTTGGTCTCCACTGCGGCCATAATGATGGCCTGCATCTGCTCCATATTGTTGAAATTGAATGCGGGAATGGCATAACCGCCGTCCACCGCCTTGGCAAACATCGCGCGGGTGTTCACCAGTCCGAGTTTCTTGTAATCTACCATAGTCTTCGTTTTTTATTTTGATTGGATATACTATTCATTTTTCGTGTAAGGAGAAAAAACGCTCCATTCAATCTGCAAAAATACAAATATTTTTTCGATAACCATGTAAAAAAACGTCCCTCCGATTGTTTTTTTAATATTGATTTATTCCTTAATAACGGTACATACTTAATAATAAAATAGTTGCATAACAAGAGCCACTAGAGGAGGCCTTCAGAGGCGCAGCGGAGAAAGCAACCCTCCGCGGCTCCTTTGCTGCCCAACCCGCCAGCCGCTGACTCGAAAACGGCAGACAAATAACTAAGGCGCACCTCGGAAAAAAGTGCGCCTCCCACCTTAGGGCGAGATTTTCAGCGGTGGCTCTGCATTATCCATTGTCACCACCCCTGTCAAGCGATTCATTACGGCACCCAATGAGGTCGGCACACCCTGAAGGTCCATAGTATTCCTGAAAAGGTTGACAAACTGCATGTATTTCCCCAGTTGCCTTGCTACAGCTGCTACAGTGCTACAGTTTGAAAGTGGGTATTCCATTTTCTTATGTTTTTTTAACTTTTTGCGTATTGCTTTGAATGTTAATTTGGTACGTTGCTTTATGGTGGGGAGTTGTGTAAAATAAACGTTTCAAAATGTAATTTATACTTGCTATTTGGAAAGTTTTGTGTACTTTTGCAGCGTCAATTTGATTAAACATTTTAATTTTAAAAGTCATGAAAACTTCAAAATTGTTATTGCCCTATGGGTTTAAATGTGCAGGGCTGTGGATTCTGGCCGTTGCCGTTGTGTTGCTTTTGGTTTATTCCATCGTTCCAGATGGTATGTTATGCAGCAGTTGGAACGATTTCCGCGCGTTGTTCGGATTGGAGCGGATTCGAGTGGAGAATTTCCCTTTTACTGGCGGTTTTTCTGCCGACAGTGATTTGGTGAATTCTTTTATTTGGGTGCTGTTTGTTGTGGGGGGCGTGTTTATCGGTTTCTCACGCAATAGGAGTGAGGATGAATTTATTGAGCATCTGCGCTATGAGTCGCTTATCTTGTCGCTTTACTTTAACTGTATTCTACTGGTGGCGGCCATCGTGTTTGTGTGGGGATTGTCGTTTGTTTCGGTGATGATGTTCAATATGTTCACCACCTTGTATTTCTTTATCATCTGCTTTTACGTCAGGTTGTTCATCAATAAACGCTCTCTTGGAAATGAAGAATAGGTTGAAAGTGGCCCGTGCGGAGATGAATATCACGCAGGGTGAGTTGGCCGAGAGGATAGGGGTGACCCGTCAGGCGGTCAATTCGATAGAATTGGGCAAGTATGTGCCTTCTACGGTGCTGGCATTGAAGATGGCCAAGCTTTTTAGAAAGAGTGTGGAGGAACTTTTCATGCTTGAGGAGGACGATTGATTAACTACAAATGGATTAATATGAAGAAAGGAATCGTTTTAGCCACATGGGTTGTGCTTGTGGTATGCGGATTGAACAGGGCCGCAGCACAGAATGGATTGTATATGGTTAAGAATGCAGAAAGGCTTGCCTCGGAGAGGCTGGCAGAGCAGATGGCTTCGTCGGCTTCGGTGACTTCGGAGGAGAACGAGCATAACGGTTTGAGTCCGGAAAACACCGAGGTGGCGAATGTGGAGTTGGGGGATGTGCTGGCGACGTATCTTATGGAGAATATTCCTTCGACGGAACTGACTGCTGCGATGGGTGTGCCTCAACGGGTGGAGATTACCGACAAGGAAATCGTGTTTACCACCGAAGGCGGCGACACGGTGCGGGTGTTTAACGTGATGATGACTGAGGCCATACCTTCACAATCGGATGGTCGTTGGGTGCTCAACTGTGAAAATGGTGAACAGATGGTTCTCTACTGGCGGAAAGACTGCGGGTTTGTGATGGATGTGCCAGGAATCAGGCGTTTGGAACTGGCGAAGATTCGATAGCCGGGGATTGCGTCAATAAAAAAAGGCTGCCGTGTGGGCAGCCTTTCTTTATGTAGAGTGGGATAGACGCTTATTTGCGTTCCCCTTTGGCGGCATTGTAGAAGATTTTGAATGCGCCGGAGTTACGGAGCTCCTGTTTGATGTCGCTTATGAGACCCATCTTGGTGTCTTTACACTTTTGAAAAATCGTAGAAGGTTCGATGGAGGTCCGCCGTTTGTTCGCTCTCTTTGACGAAACATTACTGAATTTCAGGCATTTCTATTTTAGGGCTACGGAGAAAAAGACCTAATGGGCGAAGAAATTAGTAGGTTACATCTTACTTCCTGAAACACTGCTATTTACGATACGTATAACTAATGACCACCCACCTTATGTGATCTGTAGTTACACTTTTTTTGAAGATAATTACTTGTCAAACTTTAGTAATAAAACTTTTTTTACTGTTCATGTAGTTTTTTTGCGTTTTATTACGTTTTTATAATAATTGCATAAATGCCGTTTTGCAGTTAAAAAATAGAATAGTTCGTAACATGAAAAAAATTATGCTTTTGGCGAGTCTGCTCGCAATGACAACAACCATGTTGGCCCAATCATTCGTCTCCACCAAGCCTGAGAATCGCAAGGTGCTGATCGAAGAGTTTACAGGAGTGGGCTGTCAGTACTGCCCGCTGGGGCACAAGGCCACTGACCAAACCTTGGAGGCCTATCCTGGAAAGGCATTTGCCATCAATATCCATCAAGGCATGTTTGCCACCCAGTTCACCACCCAGTGGGGCAATGCGTTGGCCACAATGGCCAGTGTGTCGGGTTATCCCTCGGCTACTATGAATCGCCATGCTTTCTCTGGCTACAATGTTCAAATCAATCCTGGGCAGGCCCTTCCGTTCGCTCAGAAAATAATGGAGATGCCCACCCCAGTCAATGTGGCAGCCACCGTGGACATAGACCCCACCACTCGCTTGATGGTGGTCAAGGTGGAGGTGTATTATCTTGGTAACGCCCCCGGAGACTTCAACCTGCTCAATGTGGCCCTCGTTCAGAACAATGTCCTCGCCATGCAGGCAGGTGCCGCGTCCTATTATCCCGAAAATATGGTTGGCGGCCAATATCGCCACATGCATATCCTGCGCCATCTCCTCACCGGCCAGTGGGGCGACACCATCCACAACAACCATGCCGGTGCCACCTTTACCAAGGAGTATGCCTACGTTGTGCCTCAGCGCATCGGCGACCTCGACATTACCAATATGGACGACCTGAGCGTCCTGGTCTTCGTCTGCCAGAACCACACCGAGGTGCTCAATGTCTGCGAAGCTATCCGTATTGCCGACAAGGCCTATATGGCTTATGGCGAACAGGGTGGCAATGAGTGCTCGTTGGAGTATAGCCCCAATGTCACCGTGGTCAACCCCACAGGCAACCCCATATCGGCCCTCCGTTTCCAGGTGGACGGCCAATCCTTGGTCTGCAACAAGACCATCGCCCCCTACAGCTCCGACACCGTGCAGCTGAGACAATTCGAAGTGGAGACCATGCCCACCGACCACCAGAACTATGCCCAGACACTCCAAGTGCAGTTTACGGGCTACACCTCCAATGGCAATGCTGTCACCGTGTCGGGCGAGCCGTTGACTATCGAATACGGCAACGCCGACATCTACACTGCCGAGGGTCCTCTCACGCTCAGCATAAAATATGATGCCTATCCCGAGGAGACTTCTTTCACCTTGTCGGGCTTGGCCGATTGCCAGTATTATTATGACGTCACCGGTACTGCCGCCGATGGCGGGCAGACTGTCGAATATACCCTTTCACCTGCCACTGCGGGTCTCTATCGGCTGAAGGTCTACGATGTCGGTGGCGACGGTCTCAGCGGAACCGTGACGGTTGCCGATGCCCACGGCAACACCCTCTTCAGCCGTAACGGCAAGGACCTCCTGCGCTGGGACAACTACTATTTCAATATCACCAACGATGGTTCCGACGAGCCCACGGGGGCCGTTCTGGGTCTCGACCGCCCTGCTGCCAATGTGGAGTGTGCCCTTTGGCCCAACCCGGCAAGCACGCAGCTGCATATCGACTGCTCCGCCGCACTCCGTCAAGTGCAGGTGCTTGACCTCTCGGGTCGAGTCCTCAGCACCACGGCCGACCGCCAGGTGGATGTGCAAGCCCTGTCCGCAGGCCTCTACCTACTGCGCGTAGTTACTGCCAATGGTGTCAGTGTCAAGAAATTTATCAAACAATAATAATAAAACCTTAAAGAAATGAAACAAGTTTTTAGAGCATTACTAGCCTGCTTGGTAACAGTAAGCATGTTGGGCTTGGCCTCTTGCGAGAAAGAGCCTGCCAACCAGGGCAACGAAAATGGTGGAAACACCGTGTCGGATCTGTATTATGAAACCCTTGAGGGTACAGAGTGGGAGGGGACCTATGCCACCACCACCCAGACCCAATACGGTGTCTATCCTGTCACCATCCACTGGACCGTGGACTTCCTGAAGGACGGCAAAGGCGAGGTGATGTTCTGGCAGGAGAGCCAGGCCTATGACCCCGACACCTATTCGTGGAAGATGACCTACACCTACGACGGCAAAAATGCCGGAGTTATATCCGACGGCATGGGGGAGTGGCCTGTCAACGGCGATAACCAATGGTCTTTCACCTGCGACCCCTATAACCGCACCCTCCAAGTGCCCCTTCTGTTCGAAGTGCAGCACGTGCAGGACGGTCCCATCGTCACTTATGGTGGCCTCACCACGCTGCATCAGGTGCGTTAGAGCCCTAGAAGGATAATCCCCAAAATGTTTTTCAGATGTTGTTGAAAAGTATGAAACGGTTATCGCAATTGGCTTCCGTGCTATTATTTGCGGCTGCATCAGTTTGTGCCTTCACAGCCAATGCCGCCCCTGTGGATAGTGCAAAAGCCAAAGCGGTGGCCGATTGTTTTTGGACGCACACGCTAGGAGCAAAAGATGCTTCAGGGCTTCAGCTGCAATCCTGGAAGTATGAAGGCGTTTACCTCTTCACCCATCCCCAGCAGGGCTGGGTGATGGTGGCTGCAGACGACCGCGCACGTCCGGTATTGGCTTATTCGCTTACTGGAACAGTCCGTCCCGACCGCATGCCGGTGGCACTGCAGAACATTGTGGACGTGTACCAGCAGGAGATTGATATGGCCCGCAAGAGCAAGGATATGCCCACCGACGACGAGTGGAAACTGCTTGGCGAAGGCAAAGGCCTGACCGACGGCGGAGAGTCAATAGGCCCCCTGCTCACCACTCAGTGGTATCAGCGGTCCCCCTATAACATGTATTGCCCTAGCTACACCATGACCGGCTGTGTGGCCACCGCCATGGCACAGGTGATGAAGTATTGGAACTATCCTGCTTTCGGCGAGGGCAGCCATTCCTATAGCGACAATTCGGGCTATGGCATTCAGTCGGCCGACTTTGCCAACACCCACTACGATTGGCCCAATATGCCCAACCGCCTGACCTCTGCCTCTCCGGCAGAGCAGAAGCATGCTGTGGCCATATTGATGTATCATTGCGGCGTTAGTGTGGATATGGGCTACTCTACCATCTATAGCGGCACCACCATCAACAAGTGCGAGACGGCGTTGCCCACCTATTTCCATTACAACAGCCATGACATCCGCTATAGGGCCAAAGGGGCTATGAGCAACGATGCGTGGACCGACACGCTCATTGCCGAACTGCGCCATCGCCGTCCTATTCTGCATGGCGGTAGCGGTCCCGCTGGCGGCCACTGCTTCATCTGCGATGGTTTCGATGCTCAGCGCTATCTGCACTTCAACCTGGGTGAGGATGGCGACGGCGACGGCTTCTACCAGGTGGGTGCCATTACCTATGGGGCCTACTCTTTCAATCAGGCCAACGATGCCATTCTGGGTGTACATCCCGAATATGGAATCTATTTGAATCAAGAGTCTCTCAGTTTCAGCCGTTGGGGCTCGGAACAACAGGTGTGGTTTTGCACCAGCGACACCACTACGGCTCCCTGGTCGGCTACCCCGTCGGAGAGTTGGATAACTGTCTCCGGCACCGACTTTGCCCATTTGGGTCAAGTGACCATCGGCGTGAGCGACAACAACAGCGGTCAGGAACGGTCGGGAACGGTGACGTTCACCCAGGGCTCGCGTTCGGTCACCCTGCGGGTGATGCAGAATGCCTATGACCCTGCCACCGACTATTGCCAGCTGACTGTGGAGATGGAGAACACCCATGGTGAACCATGGGCTGGCGATGCCCACCTGAGTTTCGAGTCGGTGGGCGGCACCGTCTACGGTGTGGTCAGTCATACGGCCAGCAGCAACAGCAGCACCGCCACGGTGAGCGTGGCTCCGCGTGACGTAATGGTACGCTGGCACGCGGGTGGAGCGTTGGACCGCTATATCAACTACAAGATTAAGAACCGCTATGGCGAAGTGTTGGTGAATGTCCAGAATGCCTATTTCGAGGGCTCCGATGTGTTGTTGGCATGGCCATGTAATGGACTCGGAATCGACAACGATCGGGTTAAACCTACTGTCCTCGTTCATCCCAATCCCACTTCGGGTTTGGTGCAGGTGGAGATACCTGCCAACGAAGGCACCCTGTCGGTTATTTCGGTCCTCGATGCGTCTGGCCGAGAACTATTCAGAACGCTTGCTAACGAAGGTCAGACTGCTACCTGCGACCTTCAGGCGTTGCCTTCCGGCATCTACTACATGCGCGTGCTGACGTCAGAAGACATTTTTGTTAATAAGATTGTAAGGAATTAAGTATGAGAAAGACTTTATTTTTGATAGTTTTTGCACTTACTGCTTCGTGTGTTATGGCAAAGCCTGTTTCGCCCAGTGATGCCAAACGGGCAGCAGACCATTTTTGGCAGTCGGTACTGCACGGCAAAGGCAATTTGCAGGCTGTTGCATGGCAGTACGACGAGGTGTACCTTTTTGTGGGTTCGGAAGGCGGTTTTGTGATGCTGTCGGCCGATGACTGCGCCCGCCCCGTGATAGCCTATTCGCTTAGCAACAGCATCGTGCCCGATGCCCTGCCGGTACAGCTTCAGACACGCATGAGTGCCTACAGCAGCCATATTGCCGCTGCGGCGGGGCAACGTGCCCCGGCCACCGCGGCCGATGCCGATGCATGGCAGCAGCTGGCATCAGGTGCCTTGAGCAAGTTCGGCGACGAAGGCGACTCCGTGGCTCCGCTTATCAAAACCCATTGGCATCAGGACAAGGGCTATGCCCTCTTCACCCCCCAGCACACCCCGGTGGGATGTGCCGCCACGGCCCAGGGACAGATGATGCGCTACTGGAAGTACCCTGCCTTCGGGTTTGGCAACCAGACCTACAACTGCCCCCCCTATGGTGCACAGTCGGCCGATTTCGCCCATACGCTTTATGACTGGGAGCACATGCCAGATCAGGTGCTGCTTACCAGCCCTCAGGAGGAGCAGGTGGCCGTCTCTACCTTGCTCTACCATGTAGGCGTGAGTCTGCACATGAGCTACGCTGTTGGAGGCAGTGCTGCCGCCGGCTTGGTGGGACAGCCCGGATATGCCAGTATCGACAACTCGTTGCAGGACTATTTCTACTACAGCCGCAAGATGCGCTGTATTTTCAAAAGCAATGGCTATACCGATGCCCGGTGGGCCGACAGCCTCAAGGCCGAGCTGCAGTTGCGTCACCCCATCGTCTACTGCGGTGTGGCCCCTGAAGGCGGCCACGGCTTCATCTGTGACGGCTATGAATACCGCGAGGGACAGATATATTTCCACTTCAACTTTGGCTGGAGCGGTGCCGGCGATGGCTACTATACCACCGATGACATCTGCCCCAATGTCAGCCCCACTGGCGAGATAGGCAATGCCTATCATTTCAATCAGAGCAATCAGGCTTTGCTGGGTGCCGTGCCCGACTACGGACTGCATGTGAGCGACTCCGTCCTCACCTACACCCGCGAAGGTGGCGACACGCAGCTGTTTTTTGCCAGCATTGACACTTCCGACTCCCCTTGGGCATTCCATGTAGACCAGCCTTGGGTGCACGTAGACACCCATGGGGTGGTCAAGGCCGGCTCCCTTACCATCACAGCCGATGCCAACACCACAGGCGCAGAGCGTCAGGCCGTGCTTACCTTTTCGCAGGATGGCAAGTCTGTGACGGTGAACATAGTGCAGACCTACTATTCTCCGGATGACTACTGCCAGCTGACAGTAGAAATGGAGAGTACCCGTGGTGGCGGCTGGGAAGGCGGTGCCTACCTGAGTTTTGAGAGCTTGACCGGCTATGTCTACAGCACGGCCACCCTTTCCAGCGGCAGCAGTCAGACTGTTACGGTAGGTGTGGCTCCACATGACGTGAATGTGGTCTTCCACTCCGGCGGCGGCACCGACCGATATATCAACTATCGTGTGCTGAATGCCTATGGCGAAGAGTTGGTGGCTGTAGAGTATGCCTTTATGAACGGCGGCACCCATTTTGTCGAGTGGCCTTGCGCCCATGTGGGTGTGGAAAATCCCACTTTGGCCGAAGAGCAGCTCAAGGTATGGCCCAATCCGGCGCAAGACTGGCTGAACGTGGAAGCCGACCACCTGCAACGTGTGGAGCTGTTGGATGCTCGCGGACGAGTGTTGGCCACTGGCTCTGGCAGCCGGTTGTCTTTGTCCGGTTTGGCAGCGGGTGTCTATTACCTGCGTGTGCTGGCTGAGGAGGGCGTTGCCGTGAAAAAGATTGTTAAATACTGAACATAATATCAATAAACATGAAAAGAATCGTAGCTCTATTATTGATGGCTGTGTCCGTCATAGGCTTTACCGGATGCGAGAAAGAGCCCGCATCCAACAACAATTCCGAAGTTCCCGAAGTGCCTCAAACCATTGATATCGTCCGTACCTCGTGGAGGGGTGAGTACAACGGTACCGTACAGCACCCTCAGGCGGGCCCGCTGCCTTGCGAGCTTGTCTGGACCATGGATTTTGTGGATGAGAACAACGTAAGCATCATGCTGGAGATGACCACCGGCGGTCAGTCGCAGGAGCCGCAGGAGATGACGGCTCAGTATACTTTTGATGGACAGAAAGGCGAGGTTATCTACGTCGAAGAGGGTGAAACTCAAAAGGATCCTTTTGTGGTGGACCCCGTCAACCGCACGTTGACCATCGATTTCCGCATCACCACTGGTTTCTCTCAGGAGAATCCTCAGGTTGTGGGCGGTCCTACCACATTCCATCAGATACATTGATATTAATTGAGAGTTGAGAATTGAGAGTTGAGAATTGAGAGTTGAGAATTCTTTAAAAGTAAAAGGTAAAAACTAAAAACTAAAAGGGTGGACGGGGCAGTTGAGAATTGAGAGTTGAGAGTTGAGAGTTGAGAACACTCACAACAAATTGAGCGTTGAGAACACACAACAAATTGAGAACACACAACAAATACAGTAATTAAAAATACACGCAAATGAAAAAATCCATTTTTACGATTCTCTGCATTGCTGCAGCCATCGCAGGCATGACTTTCACTTCATGCAAACCAGAACAAGGCCACGACGGTAAATACACCATCAGCGTGGTGAGTGACAACGATCAGATGGGCAAGGCCTATGGTAGCGGCGAGTTCGACGCCGGCACCGTGACCCGCATCTGGGGTACCCCCGAGGTGGGTTATCAGTTCGACCATTGGAACGACGGCAACACCGACAATCCGCGTGAGATTACCGTGGGCGCCAATGCGACTTATACTGCCTATTTTAAGACTATTGGTTCAGACCCCGGAACCGACACTACTGGCGGCGGTGAAACCCCTGGCGATTTCGTTGCCAATTTTGTCTTTAACGGCGCTTCTTATCAAGGTATTGCCCTGGTAAGTATGGGACCGGCTCAGGACCTTTTCAATCTCACTATTTATGCCGGCGAGGGTACCGATGTGCTGGCCACTTTCATCAAACCCCAAACCGGCAGCCAGACGCTTGCTGACGGTATCCAGGCTTTCTATTATGACAGCCAGGACTCCTTCGTTGAGACTGCCAACGGCTCTGTTCCTCCTTATCTGACCGTTCCTTCGACAGGTTGCACGTTCGATGTTACCGTGTCGGCTCTAGACCTAACTACGCAAAGTGTCAGCATTTCTGCCTCAGGTACTATGCTCGACATTGCTTCCGCTGAAGGTGGTCAGGGTGTCAATTTGATACCTTTCTCGTTCACTATGGAGGGCTATTTCCAGTACCCCGGTACCCCTCAGGGCAAATAGCGCCTGATTCATATCAGAACTATATTCCGAAGGTGTCTAGGCTTTGCTTAGGTGCCTTCGGTTTTGTAATTTTAAACTATAAAGTAAAAACT
>DFDY01000197.1 GCA_002368955.1 Bacteroidales bacterium UBA3816 | reverse complement strand
GGCCGCAGGTGTAAAGGCAGCGATGCCAAAGCCGAGCGGTACTAATTACCCGAAGACTTTCCGTATGGCTCCTATGTGTCTTGTTCCGATGTGCCGAAAGGAACATTTTGGTGGCTATGGAGGGAGTGTCCACCTCTTCCCATTCCGAACAGAGAAGTTAAGCCTCCCATCGCCGATGATACTGCGCATGTTCGTGGAAAAGTAGGTCGCCGCCAATCTCTTACAGGGGAGCCGTGTGAACGGTTCCCCTTTTTTTTGTTTCTGTGTGTGGGGGGCTGTCAGGGATAGACTCGATAGATTTGATAGATTCGATAGAGGGGATTGGGTGGATTGATTTATTGTGTGGTATCCTTATTTTTGGGTATTTTTTGTTGTTTTTCCTTTTATTCCAAAAAAAAGTTGTATCTTTGCAACATGAAAATAAATCCGATTTATAAGGTCCGCAAGGTAGCGGGCGAGAATATCATTCTGTTACAGGGTAGGAACAGCGGCGACATGACTCGTGTCGTTGCCTTTAATGAGTCTGCATTGTTGATGTGGGATTCGCTTCAGGGTAAAGATTTTACCGTTGAAGATGCTGTTCATGTTTTACTCGACAATTACGAGGTTGAGGAGTCCGTTGCTCGTGCCGATGCTGAGAAATGGGTCGATACAATTAAAGAAAACAATTTGCTGTTGCCAGAATAATTTTTCTTCATTATGGCAGATTCGATTACTTATTCAATAGCGAATCACTTAATACGCATCGAGGGCGATAAGGAATGTGAAGTTCTTCGTAGCATTCCTGGTTTTCCTGTTTTTGTAGTCGAAAGCGGAGAACCTGAGTGGCGAATTGTTTTTGGTAAGGATGTTCCTAAACCGGAGAATTGGACTTTACTGTACCATTATCAGTTTGAGGTAGGCGCTATGTCTTCTTCTTTGGCCAAGGTAGGAGATACTTATTATTTCGCCATGGATCCATTCACTGCGAATGATTCTCCGCTATTGATGAGTTACCAGATGGGGAGTTCTGTTGTTGAGGCTACTTCTTGTGCCGAGCCCATGATGTTACGTTTTGCATTATGGAGTGCTGTTGGTATGCTTTCTTGCGCTAGCAAAATGGTGCTGATTCATTCCTCATGTGTGATTCATCAGGGTAAAGCAGTGCTATGTTTGGGCGAGTCTGGTACAGGCAAAAGTACCCATACACGGTTATGGTTAAAGTATATTCCAGACTCGTTCCTGTTGAATGACGATAGCCCGGTGCTGACTTTTGAAGATGGTAAGCCCATTGTGTATGGATCTCCTTGGAGTGGGAAAACACATCACTATCATCAGTTGCGTTTCCCTTTGGCAGCAGCACTGCGGCTTTCGCAGGCCCCTTACAATAAAATTCGCAAGCTTAATACCATCGAGGCCTTCTCTGCTATCCATCCTTCATGCCCTCCCGCTTTGGCTCAGGATGATCGTTTTCAGGACATGATGGTCGGTTTGCTTTCTGATGTCTTATCAGTGGCACCTGTTTTCCATTTGGAATGCTTGCCCGACGAGGCTGCCGCATGGACAAGTCATGATGCAATTTTTGGCTCTATTAAGTAGGTTTTACATTTCTTTCTGAGGGGATTTCCATTGAAAACAATTCAGATTTCATTACCCAATAGTCTCGACAATTTCATCTTGGTCGAAATGTGCGAACGGCTTAAAGCTGGAAACACGGTGACTATGTTGTTTGGGGGTAGGAGTATGTTGCCGTTAATCAACGGTGAAGGAGATGCTATCAAATTGCGTCCCTTGGCCGAGGACGAAAAATGTGTTCCTGGTGAAGTCTATTTGTTCCGTCATGAGGGACATTATATCATTCATCGCCTCATGCTTTTTGAAGGCGACGTGCATGTCTTCCGGGGTGACAACTGTTATGCTTTTGAACGTGAGGGGCGCGAGAATGTGCTGGCCAAACTAATCACTATTGAAAAGCCTGACGGGACCGTTGTGAATTGTGAGACGGATGAGTGGCGTAATCTTTCTCGTAAGGTGCTCCGTCGCCGTCAAATCAAAAATACAGTCATCCGCTTTACCAATCAGGAGGCCCGCAAGAAATGGGCTGTAGTTTATTTTGTCCTGTTGGCAGTGCTCATGTGGGCTCCACTTAATGGGCTGGCTCCTATTTTAAGCAATTTCATTTTTGGCCTCCGAGCTGACCATTTCCTTCATGCTGCAGTCTTTTTGCTTTGTCCCCTCTTCCTTGCCGACTGGCTTGATAAGCGTTGGGGCTGGATGTTGGTTGTAGCATTACTGATAGGGCTTTTCACCGAATTTGTGCAATATTTACTTCCTTATCGTGGTTTCGATGTCAATGACATGATTTCCAATTGTGTGGGTAATCTTTTTGGATGGCTTGCTATCCTACCCATCATGATTCGCCATAGAAAAATAGTGGCTAGCCAAATATCCTATTAAAAAAGTATTTGTTTATGAATGACACACTTGTTATAACTCCGACGTATAACGAAAAAGAGAACATTGAGAATATCATCCGCAAAGTCTTTTCTCTAGAGAAGTCTTTCGATATGCTTATTATTGAAGATAATTCTCCTGATGGTACGGCCGACATCGTCAAGCGACTGATGCAGGAGTTCCCCGACCGCCTTTTTATTAAAGAGAGGAAGGGTAAGTTGGGATTGGGCACGGCCTATCTGGATGGTTTCCGTTGGGGACTGGAACATGGCTATGATTATATGATTGAGATGGATGCTGATTTCTCTCACAATCCGGATGATTTGCCCCGACTTTACGAGGCATGTTCTACAGGCAAAGGCGATGTCGTGGTTGGCTCGCGCTATGTGGGGGGCAAAATCAGTGTCGTCAACTGGCCAATGGGTCGCTTGATGATGTCTTACTATGCCTCCAAGTATGTTCGTGCTATCACAGGCATGAAGGTCATGGATGCCACCGCTGGTTTTGTTTGCTACAGTCGTCGTGTATTGGAGAAAATTAAGTTCGACAAAGTCAAATTTGTTGGATATGCCTTTCAGATTGAGATGAAATATACGGCCACACGTCTGGGATTTCGGATTTATGAAGTGCCCATCATCTTCACCGACCGTGTGCTAGGAACATCTAAGATGAGTATGAAGATTTTCAAAGAAGCCTTCTTTGGAGTCTTCAACCTTAGATTACGTAGTTGGAAAAATTATTGATTACAAAATATGAAGAAATTTGTCTTTTTGGCTTTTGCGCTGACTCTCTCGGTCAGCGTTTTTTCTCAGGACAAAATGCTCAGTTCCAAACAGCTTATGTCCTACAACCTCTATCCGCAGTCCCCCATGCGGGCTTTCCAATTTGTTGGCAAAGGCAACCAAATTGCTTATGTCCAGGACACGGTTCTGTATACCGGAAAGCCCGGTAAGGCCAAGCCTTGTCTCACGCTCAGTCAGCTCAATAAAGTATTGATAGCTTCTGGTTGCGAGTCTATGCGCTACATTCCTGGTGTCAAATTCATCAATGCTAAGGAAATTCAATTTAAGACTCAGGGGAAAGTCCTTCGCTACAACCTCTCGAAGAAAACCCTGACCAAAGTGGCCGACTATCCTAGCGAGGAGGCAGAAAACCTCGACATGGAGACCTCCACATTCAAGTCGGCATACACGGCCGGCAACAATCTTTATATTTACAATAACGGCAATGTCCACGCCATTGAAAGTTCCGACCAAGACATAGTTTATGGACAATCGGTCCACCGTAATGAATTCGGCATCAACAAGGGCACCTTCTGGTCTCCCAAGGGTACCTATCTTGCCTTCTATCGCATGGATCAGTCTATGGTGACGGACTATCCCTTGGTCAACACCACGGCCCGTATTGCTCGTGAACAACCTTTCAAGTACCCTATGGCAGGCATGAAGAGCCACGAGGTCACGGTGGGCATCTACAATACGGCCAATGACTCTATACTCTATCTCGACACCCGCCGTGACGAGAGCATTGCCGAGCGTGAAAATTATCTTACAAATCTGGCTTGGGATCCCAATGAGGAATATCTCTATATTGCCAAAATCAATCGTGAGCAGAATCATATGTGGCTTGAGCGTTACGATATAGCAGACGGGGAGTTTGACACGGTTCTTTTTGAGGAGGCCAATGCACGTTACACAGAACCCTGTGACCCCCTGATTTTCGTCCCCAACCATCCCGATCAGTTCCTTTGGTTCAGCCTTCGCGATGGCTATAAACACCTCTATCTCTACAACACCGACGGGCAGCTTCTCCGTCAAGTTACCTCTGGCCCCTACGAGGTTGAAGGTTTCATTGGCTTTGATGCTAAGGCCGAGAATATCTTCATCTACGCCAATCGTGAGTCTGCCACCGGTCGTGCTGCCTATAAGGTAAACTTGCAAAGCGGTATAATGACCCTGCTTACACCTGCCAAGGGCACCCACAGCGTGGTTATCAATGAAGCAGGCACTGCCCTGATTGATGTCTATAACAGTGTCGACAATCCTGGCACTGCCGAGGTCCGCGACACCAAGGGCAAGGTACTCTCCACCCTTTATCAGCTCGAAAATCCTTTAGCCGAATATGCCATGCCGGGCATCCAGATGGGTTCCATCAAGGCAGCCGACGGCGTTACCGACCTTTACTACCGTCTTATCACACCTCCCAATATGAAAAAAGGAGAGAAATACCCCACCCTCGTCTACGTCTATGGCGGCCCCCACAGTCAGTTGGTCACCGACTCGTGGCTGGGTGGCGGCAACCTCTATTTCCTTTACCTGGCTCAGCAGGGCTATGTGGTCTTCACCGTCGACAACCGTGGCACAGACAATCGCGGATTTGAATTCGAGAGTTGCACCCACCGCCATCTTGGCGAAATCGAGATGGCCGACCAGCTCGAAGGGGTCAAGTTCCTGCAGTCGCTGCCATACGTTGACAAAGACCGCATGGGTGTCGAAGGTTGGAGTTTTGGTGGCTTCATGACCATCACCATGAAACTGGCTCACCCCGAAATCTTCAAGGTGGGCTGTGCCGGTGGTCCCGTCATCGACTGGAAATGGTATGAAGTCATGTACGGAGAGCGTTACATGGACACCCCGCAGGAGAACCCTGAAGGCTATGCCAACAATTCCCTCCTTGCCAAAGCCAAAGACCTCGAAGGCCGTTTGCTGGTCATTCATGGTGCCGAGGACAACACTGTCGTCTGGCAGAACAGCATCGAATTTATCGATGCCTGCATCAAGGCTGGCAAGCAGGTCGACTACTTTGTCTACCCCCACCACGAGCACAACGTCCGTGGCATAGACCGCCTACACCTCTACGAAAAGATGTTTGACTACTACGAGACCTTCCTGAAATAAAGTAATAATATCAACCTCAAGAGCCGGACACGCTAGCCCACCCGCTAGCCTGTCCGGCTCTCTTTTTACCCATAAACCCGCGCATTCTCTTTCGTAAACCTGCGCATTCTCTGAGATTATGCATTCAAAAACCCTACGCATTCTTAGATTGACTGTTCATAATGTTTGCGGGTGTTCCTTTTGATGAGTGTTTATGTTTGGGTACAATATGGTCGAAGACTAGAAGTTCTCCTTTATCCAGAGGCCGAAGAAATAGTCACTCACGTGGTAGAAGCCATCGTCATGTGTGACTACCTCTTTTTCAAGCAGACCTTTTAAGGCCGACTGAACAGAGCTGGTGGAGTCGAGTGAGTGCTTTTTGATGAAAGAGCCGGAAGTGACCGATTTTACCTTTCCCTCTCTTGCAATGGCCTGAAGAAGGCTTTTTTGTTTGGGCGATAGCATATTGAGTTGCATTTGGTAGGTCCCTTCTTGCACTTGTATGATATTCTGTTGGGCCTGTTCCATCATTTCCGTGGTGCCACTATTGTTTGCAGCAGTAATTGAGAATAGCTCATTCATCATCATCTGCATATACCATGTTGTGCCGCTATAGTTCGAATAGACCTGTGCTACTGTTTCATTATCAACCATTTTTCCATACTGTTTGAAAAGACGGGTGGCAAAGTCGCAATATGTTTCTAAGGCAATGGGTTTCAGGTCCAAGGTCTGGGCACTTTGGTAGAAAGGCCTTGCCTTGGAATGGAACATTTGGTTGACGGTGTGCTGTTTGCTTCCGCTGAAAATGAATGAGGTGTTGGAGCAGTTTTGAATGAGTCCGCGTAGCAGTGCCTCCACTCTTTTTTCTGGGAATTCGGCAATCTGTTGGAACTCGTCTATGGCTACCACGCAGGGCGTAGCCGATGATTCAAGAAAGGAAAAGATTTCTTCAAGTGTTGTAGTGGGCTGTTCCAATGCTCCAAGACTTAGCTCTAATTTGGGTTCGCCCGTGAGACCGTCAATTTTAAGTCCAGCGCGTAGCGTCTTGATGCTTTGGCCAAAAACCTCCCACAGCTGGGCTCTCTTTGTTTTCAACTTCTCGAAAATGGCTTTACCCATGAGGTAGCTCATTTCCTGCAGTGTCGATGCTGAATATATGTCGATAAAGAATGTGTTGTACTCATTGCCAAGTGCCTGCTGTTGGAAAAGATGGTGTATCAGTCCTGTTTTGCCCATTCTTCTTGGCGATACAATCACTGTGTTCCTCCCATTCTGAATTTGCTTAATCAGGAAGTCTGTCTCCTCTTTTCTGTCGCAAAACAGCTCTTCTGGGATGCTCTTCGAGACGATGAATGGGTTGTTTATTTTATTGATAGGCATATCGTTGTGAGTTGTTATTATGATAATTATTATCTTTATAATAATTGCAAAGATAATAAAAAAATGGCAATAGTGATTTTTTTGGTGCAGAATGGTCTTGGTGGTTAGGGCACGGGGTCGTAGCCGCTGCCGCCCCAGGGGTGGCAGCGGAGGATGCGTTTCAGGGCCAGCCAACCGCCTTTGAAGGGGCCATATTTCTTTATTGCCTCAACGGCATATTGCGAGCAGGTGGGAGTATAACGACATGCAGCAGGCGTCAGCGGGGAGATACAGTGCCGATAGAACCACAATAGGGCCAACATCACCTTCGAAATCAAGCTACAAATCAGTTTCCAAACCCAGTACACCCCACGGCAGGCCGTCTCCCACATTTGCTGTAGAACCTTCATAGCTGCGTGTCGTTAAGTTGTTTGCTGAGTTGTGCGGTCAGCTGGTCGGTCAGTTTGTCAAATTTGTGGTAGAGAACCTTGTATTCAAAAATCTCGTTGTGGACGTAGTTGATAGCCAAAAGAAGGGCAGTCCCGTGCTCTTCCAACGGCTGGTAGATGGCTTTTTTATGCAGCCTGTAGCATTCCCTAGTCAGCCGTTTAACGCGGTTTCTGTCCACAGCATGGTGAAAATATTTCTTCGAGGTGGCAATCAACACCTGGGCAGGAACGGGATGGGGGAGAGTCTCTTTAGGGCACACTTTCCATCGTACACTATAAGGGAATACCATCAGCCGATGGCCGGTACGAAACAGGTCTTCCATCAGCTTTTCGCTGCACAGGCGCTCCTGTTTGCTGAATGTGTATCTTTGATTCCCCATATTGCTACAAGGGCCCATCTGTTTTTTTCAGAAGGGCCCTGGCTTTCGTCAGTTGTTATTCTGCTTTGGAATTTGCCTTTGCAGCAACCTTAGTGTCTGATTTGGCAGCAGCTTCGGCCTCTTTGGCAGCCTTGGCGGCCTGACGTTCGGCACGGCGGGCTGCGGCTTGGGCTTTGCGCTCCTCTTGCAGCTGTTTGTATTTGGCTTTGTTGGCAAACACCGACTTGGGCTTCTTGGCCGCAGTGCTAGTGCCAGAGGTGCTTCGGCTTGTGTGCCCATCCTTCTTGCTCGACGAGGGGCGGGAGATGACCACGTCGTCCTGTCCTTTGCCGTTGATGTAATTTTCTATGGCCATGGCCATAGAGGGCGAAGTCTTGGTAGGCGCGGCAATGGTCAGTTTGATGCCCGCAGCTTTCAGGGCGGCATGGGTCGAGGTGCCGAAGGCGGCAATGGTTAAGCCCATGTTGGCCACGTCGGGGAAATTCTTTATCAGCGAACGCACCCCAATGGGGGAAAAGAGACATACGAGGTCGAATTCTTTCAGGTTGAACTGGCTCAAGTCTCTGGGTACCGAGGTGTACATCGTTGCCTTGGTATATTTGAATTTGTTCTTGTCCAGCAACTTGGTGTATTCGGTCTGCTTCTCGTCGCTGCAGGGGAAGAGGAATTTCTCTTCGCGGTGTTTGCTGAGCACCTCTATCAGGTCGGCAAAATACTGAGCTCCAAAGAAGATTTTGCGCTTGCGATACTGAATGTAGTTCTGTAGGTAGAGTGCGATGGCCTCTGAAGTACAGAAATACTTCATCGTGTCGGGGATCACTTCGCGCAACTCTTTGGCCAGCCGGAAGAAGTGGTCGATAGAGTTTTTGCTATTGAAAATAATGGCTGTATATTCAGACAGGTGGATTCTGCTTTTGCGGAATTCCGAAACGGTCAGTCCTACGACTTCAAAGAATTTGTAAAAAGTGATGTCAACGCCGTATTTACTTACCAAATTCTTGTATGGTGATTTCTCCAAATCGGCAGGAGCTGGCTGCGAAATAAGGATTTTTTTGACTTTCATGAAACCTTAATCTAATTACTCAATTCTCTATCTATTAAGAAGTTGCAACTTTTATTATTATCACAATTGGTACAATTTCAAGGATGCAAAGATAGTAAAATAAATAGAATTTTGAGGTTTTTGAGAGTGTTAAAATTACTTGCATTCCTCTGAGGAAACGTATCACTGCCAGCAGCCCAATCACCCCTAACGTGATGTACAGAAAAATCTTTCCCATATCGCCTGTGTAGCAAACAAAGAAAGCCATGATGGTACCCACAATGGCATAGAGCAGATGGAAAATATAGTTGCTGGATAGATACACATATACCGAATCGCTGTTGCCAAAAGCATTGCCCAACAATCGGATGATGCCGTTGCGGGTAAAATAGATTGCATAGCAGGCTGCCAACAAAATTACGTAACCCAGCATATCATTCAGTATGTTGCTGTTGTGTGGCATGAAGGAATAGTAGCCAACCAGCGACAGCGGCAGCAACATGATGAGGGCAATTGGGGCCTGAGAGGAGGGGTGGGTCAGGTTGGTGTCGCGCAGCAGTCGGTCCAGTGCTCGGTGGTCTATGGCCGACTGCAACAGGTTGACCAAACTCATCTGCTTCCGCCGCAAGTAATTGCAGATTAAGAAAATCGAAATCACAATAACTCCCAAAAACCACCCATGTGCTTCTTGGTGGTTTATTTCTCTTTCGTAGTGGTTGGTCACCTGTAGTTCGTGGTGGGTGAAAAGACTGCGGTGAAGCACGGGCTCTGCAATCTCCCTCGGTGAGAAAATAGTGTCGTAGGCACAGTTGACCTGTTTCACCTCTGCCGTATCGGTGGGTGTCGCAAGCATCTGTGCGGTTGAATCCCCTATGGGGGCATAAGCTGGCAATGTGTCAATTTGCAGCATGGGTCTATTTCGTTACAATCAGTTTCCTCACTAGGCTGCTTTCTTTGTCGCGCAGCACTAGCGTGTATATTCCAGAACGTAAATGGTGGGTCAAATATTGTGTCGTTTGGCAGCCACCTTCAATTATTATTTCACCAACCCTCCTTCCGTAAATGTCATAAAGGGTCACCTCACGGCTGTAAGGGCGTTGGTTGTGCTGTAGGGTCACACTCCCCGCCGCGGGATTGGGAAACAGAGAGAAGTCCGCTATTTGTCCCTCCGGCTCGGCTATGCCTACGCTGGTTTCGTCGGCCTCGCTGTGCCCATAGGGATGGCTCCACAAAGCCATTGGCAGCCTTATGTCGTCGATGTGGGCGCAGTCATCGCGTTCGCTTCTTGAGGCATCCTTTTGGTAAATCCATTGCAGCCGATGTTTTCCGGCTGGCAACTCACGCGAGTAATATTGCCAGCCGCTGTTTCCGCTCCAATAGCCACGACGCTTGCTGTCAAGAAAAAAGTACAGCCAGTCGCTTCCCTCGCTCGACACGTTATAGTAGAAGCTTATGCTGTCGTCCGTCAGCGTTTCAATCTCTAGGGTCATGGTGGACCGCTGCGCGTCTGCTATGGGGGCCGACTTGGCACTGAAACGTCCTCTGTGTGCCATCGTGCTGTCAATCAGCCATGGGTAGAGATTGGTCTCTTGCCAGGGATAGTTGCTAAAGTCGCCACTTTCAAAGTCCTCCATGTTGTTTTCGGCCAGCAGCCAACCCCTGTAGCTCTCGTGCCAGCGGTCCTTATGTACGTCAAGTTCCAGATAGTAGTGCACCTCGGAACTGTCGGCCTCAAAGGGGAGGATTAATTGGTCCGTATTCAATCCAGTACCTAAAGGCAGATGGTTGACCGTCAGGCGGACCGAGTCGGCCTCGTGAGCCAAAGTCGTCTCTACTTGGCAGCTGCCCCCGAGTGTGATTTTCCGCAGAGGTTGATTGTGCTCATCCAGCAGTTGCAGCCGTGCCAGATGGGGCCGCAGGTCTTCCATCTCCAACGATAGCGGCAGTGTGGAGTAGACGGAGTCCGCCTGATTGGCCAAAGCCAAACGGCATGTAAGCATGGGCAGCGTTCCCAGGGAGCAACCGCCCAAAGGGAGACTCAGTGTGGCAGTGGAGTGGCTGGGCACCGTTGGCAAGGCATAGTGCAAGGTTCCCTGAACTAGTGCAGCTCCCCCGAGTCTGTCACTGCTGTCCTGTGTTAGGGCCAGCCTGTGTCCTTCGGCAGTTTCGGTTCCAACGTTCCTCAGTGTCAGCCTCAACAATGTGTCGGCTTCCAGTGTGGCTTCCGTGATTGCCAAAAGACCCGTCTGGGGCGTTGCTATGGGCAGTGTGACCTGCTTGAAAATGCTTTCGGCTTTCGTGGCTGTCAGGGTGAGGCTGTCGCCCGAAAGGCCTTGATTCAGTGATAAAAAGCCGTGCCCATCCCCATCCGTAAGCACGGTGCCCAAAAGTCGTCCCGACTGTGTGGCACTGATGCGGCTCCAGGGTTGGCTGGTCACCTCTATGTGAGTGCTGCCAGCCGTCAGGCTGTCGGCAAGTGTCAGGGTCAGGCTGTCTTGGCTGCCCATTATCAGGGTCATCGACGGGTCTCCCAAGAGGCAGTAGGTCTCCCAGTAGAAGGCATCGAAAGGCGACCCTACCAAGGTCACAGCACTGCATCCGGCATAATTCATCTCCCCCAGCGTGACCGCATCGGGGGTTCCATGGCCGCCGGTCAGCAGCTGGTCGAAAGCCCCGGGGCGTTGGCTCTCATAGGCGGGGTGCAGAGTAGGGGGGTACTTGGCCCCCACGGCCCAGAAGTAGTCTTCGCTCCAAAGGGTCTCGTTGGTGGCCCCAATCACGCCGACGGCTCCGCCGTCGGCCATTCGCAGCAGCTGTTCGCCAAAGCAGGTGATATTGAATGAATTGCTCAGGCAGCAGTTGTTTACAAATACCGTTGGGACTGCCTGTTGCAGGGTGTCAATTGTGCGGTGCGACACTGCTGGGCTGTTCCAGCCCTGTGCTGTGCAGTGTGCGGTGTAGTTCACCAGTGCGTTGGCTTGGTCCAAGGCTCTCACAAGGCTGTCCAACTGATTGCCCGAGGCAGGGTTGTAGAAGCATACAGTGTCTAGTTCGGGCCTATAGTTGGCCGTCATTTGGGCCAAGTAGTTCACCTGCCCATTGGTAGTTGTCGGGGCATTTGCCCGCTCTTCATAGCCGGCAGCAAGCAGAGCCCGTTCGGCTGCGGCCCAGCGTCCTTGTTCATAGGCAATGATTTTCGCCACCACGTGGCTCAGCTGTCCGCTGTCGGCAACCGACAGTCGGCCGACCAAGGCTTCGGGCACATAGTCGCCTGTGTATTCGCCATAGTATAGGTCGGTCACGCTGTTGCTGAGGCTTCCGGGCGTATACCTCCCCTGGCAGGCCTGCAGACGGTCCACGTCGCCCACCAAAAGCACATATCGCTGGGGTGGACGAAGTACCGTGGCACTGCTGTATCGTGCTTGCAAAGCCGCCCGAATGCTGTCGCTCTCTCGGGAGTGCATCACCAGGGTCTCCACCCGAAAGCCCTGTTCGCGTTTCCATTGCAGCAAAGGCTCCAGAGGTGCCAGCAAATCTTCGCGTGTCACCACTAGATAGGTGCCCGCCGTGGGGTCGGGTAGGGGAGAAGCCTCCTTTTGTGCAGGGGCTAAGGTGGCCGCAACGCGGTCCGCGGCAGTCACCGGTGTGCCCGACTTGGTCACCACCTCCTGCCCCACGGCCGTTAGCCATGGCAGGAAAAAACTTGCCAGCACACAAAGTCTGTATATCGTTCGCGTCCTCATATTAAATTGCAAAAGTAGCAAAAAAAAACCACATATTGAAAAAAACTGATGCCGCAAGGGCAAAAATCCCGGTCGCCCTGTCGCCGATTGCCCAGCTATTGCCTGTCCCTTTCCACCCACTAATATAGCGGTTCGGAATCGAATGGGGTTTGGGGCGGGAGTGGGTGAGATACGCGGTTGATGCAACAGAAACTGGGTTTTACTATAACTCTCTTTTTGGGGAAATGTGTCCTTTCAGCCGGTTGGAGTTATTGTGACTAGGGCTGGGGCCAAACCTTTCTGAAAGTAGGAGGGTATTCGTTTTTTGCCGTGTCAAAGCGGGGCAGTAACTGCATGTTAAACCAGCTTAACAGGAATAGGTGCAAATATAATGTGCTGCAATGCAGTCTGTTATAAATATTTTTTTCGTTATATGCATATCATTTCATTTTTTTTGTGTACATTTGCACATCCAATAAGTGCTATTAATAATACGTAATAATATGAAAAAGTCAATTCGTTTGTTACTGTTGATGGCGTTGTCATTGATGCCATTTTTGGTTAGAGCACAGGTGTATGTCAGCGATTACACCTTTTCCTATTACCCAGGCTCTTTCAGTTCAATATCATCCACCGGCACCCGCCTCACGGCCGCCGAGGACGACGACGTGGCAGCTTCTCTGGCCCTGCCCTTCACTTTCCATTTTGGTCAGGACACCTGCTCGCAGGTAATGGTTGCCTCCAACGGTCAAATCGGAATCGGCAATGCCAATCCCGCCGCCTCGGGCTATCAGGTTCATAGTGCCGATATGAGCATCATTGTCCCGCTGGGTCTCGACCTACAACTAGACTCCCTCGATGGGGCCACGGGCAAAATCTATTATGAGACGATGGGCACTAGCCCCAACCGCTACACCATTATTGAGTACAATCAGGTGCAGCCCTATGGCTATATGTCTAATTCCTTCACCTTTCAGGTGGTCCTCTACGAGACAGGCAACATCGAATTTGTCTACGACACTTTTGTTGTGGCCAATAACCTGCAGCCCTATGTCTTCATTCACGAGTTGGGTCCCAACCGTACCTTGGGCCTTTCGGGCACATGGGCAACCCCTTCGGCACTTTTCAGTGCCATGCCTTATGCGCTCACGGCCACCAATAAGCCCCTCTCTGGACTAACAATTACTTTCCAGCGTCCCGAAGAGCCTAACTGTCTTCGTCCGCTTGACTTTGCCTGCGTGGCTCCCGCCCCGGCCGACCAGATAACCTTTGCTTGGACTCCGGCCCCGGCCACAGCCTCCTGGGAACTCCGTTGGGACACCGTGGGCACCCATGTCGACAGCATGGCCAACGTTTTCCCCCTGCTGACCGACACTTTTTATGTGTGCAACAGCATGGTCTCGGGTGGCCGCTATGATGTCTATCTGCGCACCGACTGCGGAACCGACTATAGTTTTTGGCAGGGGCCTCTCACTATCACTGCCGGCTCCTACAACATGCCTGTCACCGGCACCAGCCATATCTATGCCTGTGGCGGCACAATATATGACAACGGCGGTGGCACGGGGAACTACAGCAATGGCTGCAACTCCACCCTTGTCATCCACCCTACCGCCCCCGACTCTATCATTGTACTCTCCGGCACCTTGAGCGCCCGAACCAATTACGATTATTTGACCATCTATGATGGCGAAGACGTTTCTGGCACCATGCTCTATCGCGGTACAGGCCTCAATCAGGTCATTCCTACGATCCGTTCCTCGGTAGGACCGCTCACCATCAGATTCCAGTCTGCTGCCAGTGGCTCGGTCTATAGTGGTTTTGCGCTCAACGTATCTTGTCAGCGAGCACCGCTCTGCCGCTATGTGAGCAGTGTGGATGTGGACCATGTGGCTGGCGGCTCCGCCTACTTCAGTTGGGAAGTGCGCGGTGCAGTTCCCGAGCCCTCTTTCTATCAGGTGGTGCTCTTCAACGACGACGACCCCACCGCCGTGCCTTTCACCGACACCACGTCGGCACACGATTATTTCTTCGCCTACCTCAATAGCACCACGAACTATCGTGCCACCGTTTTCAGCATTTGCAACGGCGACACCGTGCGGGGCGACACCGTATCTTTCTTCACACGTTGCCGTGCGGGTGGCACCAGCGAGGTTTCCGGCACTGGCACCGCTACCACCTATCTGCCTGCCTATTCCCCTTGGGGCAATACTTTCAGCCAGAGCATCTACACCGCTGCCGAGCTTACTGCCATGGGTCTCACTGCCGGCCCCATTCTCGGCATCACCTACAACTGGAGTTTGGGTGGCAGCTATGAGAAGGAGCTGGTCATCTTCCTTGGTCATACAACCAATTCCACCTACAGCTCCTTTGCTCCTCTTACCGGCAGCATGACTCAAGTCTACTCCGGCATCCGCCCCACCACTCACGTGGGTGTCACCGAGTACTATTTCACCACGCCGTTTGTTTGGGACGGTGTCTCTAACTTGGTGCTCACCTCTTTCGTCAATCAGCCTTCTGGAGTCAACCATACCTCTTCGGGATTCTATGGCTACTCCACCAATATAGGGACTACGCGCAGCATATACAGCTATCGTGACAATTCCCCCTATACGGTTGCCGGACTGACCAGTATCACCAGTACTCACAGCACCAGCACCTACCGCCCGAATGTCTCATTCATAATGCCGTGCGACACCCTTTCGGCCTGCGTTACGCCGAATGTCTTTGTTGCCGATGTCCTCTCCGACACTGTGGTGCTTCGCTGGGCTGCTGGCGGTGATGAAACTGCGTGGACGGTTGCCTACCGTGCCGCCGATTCAACCGATTGGACCACCGTGGTCACATCCACTTCGGCCACATCCTATATCTTCAGCGGCCTCGCTCCCCAGACCCACTATCTCTTCCGTGTTGTTCCCAATTGCGGTGGCGACAGTGTCTTTGCCATTGCCGAGGCCACTACCACGTGTGTTCCTGTTGCCACACTGCCCTTCACTGAGAATTTTGAAAACTTTGTGGCTCCTTCTTCTACTGGCAGCAACATCACCCAGTGCTGGCATCGTGGCACCAACTACACCTATACTAATTACCCCTATCTCAACACCTCTCGTGGCCATAGCGGTACCAAGTCGATCTATTTCTATAGTTCCGGATCATACTATTCATATCTTGCCCTGCCTGCCATGGCGGTCCCGGTCGATACGCTTCAAATCAGTTTTGCTGCCTATGTCACCAGTGCGAGTTACTCCCTCCAGGTGGGTGTCATGACCGACCCTGAGGACTACAATACCTTTACTCCTCTAGCCGTGGTGTCTCCTTCGGCGACCAACACATGGGAGATGTTTGAATTGCCCCTCAACGGCTATTCTGGCTCGGGTCGTTATATAGCCCTAGCCGCCGGTACTGCCAGCTACCCCTATGTCGACGACATTGAGGTAAGCTACATCCCCAACTGTCCCCGCCCCACCGAGGTTAGTGTCAGCCGTGTTACCACCACCACTGCCACCGTGCATTGGAGTGCGCCCGGTGCCAACTATTTCCAAATAGAGTATGGCCCCACAGGCTTTGCCCACGGCACTGGTACCATTGTCTCTGGCACGCTCGACAGTGTCAATCTCTACGGCCTTTCCCATTCCTCCTCTTATGATGTCTACATCCGTGGCCTCTGCACCGCCACCGATACTTCCAACTGGTCATTTGTCACCTCGTTCAGCACCCAGTGCGGCATCATAGACTCGCTGCCTTACACCCAGAACTTCTCCAACTGGGGTTCTGGCACCGGGGCTCGTCCCAACTGCTGGGCTATGGGCGGTTATAGCAACTATCCATACATCGTCGACATTACCGACGACTTCGGTCAGGTCACCGGCCATTCGCTCTATATGTATACTTATAGCAGCAATTCCACTTACGCCTCCCTTCCCGAACTTGACAGTGTCTCTTATCCCATCAATCTGGTGCAGACCGTCTTCCGCGCCTGGACCAACAACACAGCCTACACTTCCTACTCCCATCAGTTGGTCGTAGGCATCTGCTCAACACCTGGCGACCTCACAACCTTCTCGGCCATTGACACGGTTCAGCTTACCGATCAACCTATGACCTATGAGGTGGCCTTTGACACCGCAGCTGGTCTCGGCAAGTATGTCACCTTTGTCTCAGTGGTTAGGCCCTCCACAGATCCCAGTATTTCGGTCTACTATAATATAGTATATATTGATAGTATCGCACTAGAGCTTATCCCCGACTGCCAGAGCCCCAACCATCTTTCGGGTACTGTTCTCGCTAGCAACTCTGCCTCGCTCTCGTGGAACGAGCGCAACACACCTCTCGGTACGCAGTTAGAGTACGGTCCCAATGGCTTTGTCCTTGGAACCGGCACCCGTGTTTCTGTCAGCTCCAGCCCCTATACTGTCACAGGTCTCAATCCTTCCACCACTTATCAGTTCTACGTCCGCAGCATTTGCAGCCCTGGCGACACCTCCGAGTGGTCTCTCACTCCGGGCAGTTTCACCACTCGCCAAAATCCTGCCCAGGTACCTTACTTCTATGATTTCGAATCAGGCGACGAGTGGAACAACTGGCAGACCTGTAGCAACTCTACCATCAACTGGTATCGCGACACAGCGGCAGGCAACGGCACCAATGGTCTCAATGCCACCGGCCAGTTTGCCATGTTCATCTCGCCAGACTCTGGTGCCACCTATGGCACTCGCAATACCGAAGTGGTCAATGCCACCGCTTATCGTGACATTGACTTCGGCCCGGTAGACTCTAGCTATATGCTCACCTTCCGTGCCAAGGCTGGCGGAACTACCACAGGCGGTTATGATGGCCTCATGGTCTTCCTTGTCGACCCCAGTGTCGAAGTGCTTCCCTCGTCTATCAACCTACAGACACCATGGGGCAACGTGCAAGACATGACCTATCTCACCTTTGTCCGCCTCAGCACCAACTGGAATTCCTATTCCGCCATTCTTGATACCCTCACAGGTGTTCACCGTCTGGCATTCTATTGGTTTAACCAGAATACGGCCTCACTCGGTTCCTTTGTGGGTGGCCCGGGAGCAGTCGACGACATCGACATTTCCTATATTGCCTGCCCACGTCCGGCCGGTGTCCGCGCCACCGATATCACCATGGCATCTGCCACCGTCACCTGGCACGGTCCCGAGGTTGCAGACTACCGTGTCATTTGCCGCACTGACAATGGCACCGTCCATTCCAACCAATTGGTCCACACCAACGAAGTGTCCTTCACTGGCCTCACCCCCGGCTCCACCTATTCCGTTTACGTTCGCCGTATCTGTAGCCCCACCGATAGCTCCCAGCTCTCTCTGGGCGGCACTTTCTCCACCCTTGTTTGCAACAATGCCAATCTCGACACCATTGGCGACCTCACTTCCACTACCACTTCCAACCTGCTCCCATTGGCCAACGCCACCCGTTACTCCTACACACAGATCATCGTACCAGCCAGTCAGCTCCATGCCGGAGACATCTCCATCCTCAATTTCTACTATGCCTATGCCACTGCTATGACTTCCAAGACCTATTGCACCATCTATATGGGCCATACCACCCTCAATAGTTTCAGCGGCCCTGATAACTTCATCGACCCCGCTTCCTTGCAGATGGTGTACACTGGCTCACTCAACTGCTCGCAAGGTTGGAATCGTTTCATGCTCTCGAATCCCTTCTCTTATAATGGTAGTGGCAATCTTGTCATAGCCATCGATGATAACAGCAGTTCGGCTCCTAACACTGCTTGCACCTTCTATGTCAGCCCCACCGCTACCACCACCTCCCTCATCTACAATTCCGACTCGGAGAATCCCGACCCCACGTCTTCGGCTTCTCTCGCTGCTTTCTCCGGCTCCAAGAATGTCCAGGCCCTCACCCCACAGATGATAATCGAAATCTGCCCCACCAACCCCTGCTCCACACCTATTGTGCGACAGCCCATTATCCGTTCCAATAGTGTCACCCTCCGTTGGCGCAATACCGCCCAACTATATCAGGTGGGTTACCGCCGTGCTACCACTTCAAGTTGGACCGTTCAGGCCCTTAACACAGAAGATACGTTCTTTGTTATAAACAGCATCCACCCCAACACCGACTACGTCTATCGTGTCCGCCAGTATTGTGATTCCACATCGGTGTCTAACTGGTATGTTGGCTCTTTCAATTCGGGCGACATCCCCTGCCTCTCACCCATGGGTTTGGAGGTAACCTCTCTCACCAATCGTAGCGCTACCTTCAACTGGGAGACCGAAGAGAACAACATCAGTTACCACCTGCATGTTTTCAACAGCTCCTACAACCGCGTAATAAACCGTTATGCCCATAATGCCACCGTCACCGACCTTGAACCCAACGTCACCTATTATGCTGCTGTACAGGCCGAATGCCAAGATTTCGATGAACCCAGTGAGTGGAGCGACACCATCCGTTTCACTACAGACTTCTGTCCAGATGTAACCAACCTAACTTACAGTGACCTTCAGGGCAACAGCGTGGTTCTCGACTGGACTGAAGGAGGCCGTGCCGACCAGTGGGAAATCCAATATGGTCCTCAAGGCTTTGCCGATGGTACAGGTATATCCGTTATTGCCGACCACCATCCGTTCACACTTACAGGCCTCACCGGCGAGTCGGAGTACGATATTTATGTCCGCGCCATCTGTGGCACCGATTTCGTAAGTGAACACTGGTCCAACAAAGTATCTATCGAAACTCCCTATAGTGGTTTCGCCACTATTGCTGACGATGCCCGTCTGCAACTCTTCCCCAACCCGGCCACCTCTACTGTTACGGTTTCCCTCACTGAAGTAAGCGGTCCAGCTGTTGTAACCTTGGTTGACCTCACTGGTCGCGTTGTCCGTCACATTGAAATAGCAGATGTTGCTGCTCAACCTTCACTCAACTTAGATTTATCTGACCTCTCCGCGGGTTCTTATTATGTCCGTGTTACGGCTGCTAGCATTAGCTCTGTTCGTAAGCTTATTGTCAATAAATAAATCTTGATTTAGAGGACTCATTAAAGACCGTCTCAATGCAGGCGGTCTTTTTTTTGTAAGTAGGCCGGCTGTCCGATAAAATGTGTACCTATGATCGGACACCTGCAAAACGTATACTATCTTACCACTGATTTAGGCAACAATACATGCCAACAGACGTTCCCCTAGCCTCTTTTTATGGCTAGGATGCGGGTTTTCTTCAGTCGAGACATTTTTTTTTGAATATTATTTTTTTTTCTTTATCTTTGACATTCATTATTTCAAGTATAGATTAAGATATGGGTGTTGTTATATAATTATGAAACAATTGTTTAAGTAAAATAGTTTGATTAAATTGAAGTGTCAGAAAATCATTTTTTTAATAATTAAATCTAATATTTATGTTTAATCATTTACAAAAACTGTTCCTTTTGGCGACGATGCTATTCATTGCCAAGGCGGCGCAGGCTCAGTCGTTCAGCTACTCGTGCACTTTCGAGAACGAGAGCGACACGGCAGGCTGGGTGTTCGTGAATGGGAGCCAGGCCAACCAATGGTATATTGGTACGGCAGCGAGCAATGGAGGCACACATGGCCTCTATATCTCCAACAACAGTGGCTCTTCTAACGTCTACACCCTTAGTTCTGTGACGTTTGCCTACGCCTATCAAGAATTTTCACTGCCAGCGGGTAGCTATACCATCAGCTATGATTGGGTGGCCAATGGCGAGAGCAACTATGACTACATCAGGGTCTTCTTGGCTCCTGCCTCTTTCACCCCCACGGCAGGCCAAGATCCGACGGGCGGCACTAGTGCCTACAATTGGAGAAATGCCGCGTTTCCTTCCGGCTTCATCGGCCTCTGCGGAGCCGACAAGTTGAATTTGCATACCTCTTGGCAAAATTACGAGCAAAATATTACGCTGACGGACTCAGGCACCTATCGCTTGGTTTTTGCTTGGGCCAACGACGGTAGCGGAGGTTCCAATCCCCCGGCTGCTATCGACAACATTGTTTTTGAACAGCCTACATGCCCCAAGCCTGGTGAGCTCCACTTTTTCGGCATAGCCAACGATACGGCCTCGGTCAGTTTTACGGAGCGGGGCACGGCCAGCAGCTGGGTGCTGGAGTACGCAGACCACCCGTTTGTGCCTGGTGCAGGCAACGGTACGCTGGTCACTTTGACCGACACTGTCTACCAGTTTACTGGTCTTGCACCCCAGACCACTTATTATGTCTATGTGCAGGCCGATTGCGGTGGCGACACCAGTCGGAACCGTTATGGCCAGTTCCTAACCCCGTGTGTTCCTTATCCGCATGACTCGCTCCCCTTCACCCAGGGGTTCGAAGGGTGGACTACTGGTTCAACCGGCGGCCCCGAGAGTTGGGTGCTAGGCGACCCCTGTTGGAGGTATGCCACCAACTATACGGGCTCCTATCACTATCCTTATGTCTCGACTACCTATGCCCATTCTGGGTCTAATTCAATGTATATGTACAAGTCTAGCAGCGACTACTATGCCTATTTCTGTATGCCTCTCTTCGAGGATGCTATAAATACGTTAGATTTCTCCTGCTGGATTTACAATGGCAGCTATAGCACCTCCACCTACGGAGTGCGGCTGGGTGTAATGACCAATGCGATGGATGCCTCCTCCTTTACACTTATAGAAACACTCTATCCCACCGTCACCAGCCAGTGGCAGAGGAAAGTTGTAGACCTAAGCAGCTATACGGGTCCTGATGGTTACCTCACCCTCATGGTGCCCACCACGGCCAGCTACTGCTATGCCTACATTGACGATATAGAAGTGCGTGAGCACCGCAACTGCAGCCTTCCTTCTAACCTCACCCTCCTCTCAGACTCATCACCCGACAGCGTGGTGGTGGGTTGGAGCAGCAATGGTTCGGGCTATGGGTTTGATCTTTGCTATGGTCCACAGGGCTTCCTCCCCGACACATTGAGCCTCGACAGCATCATCACGGGCATCTATGACAGTGTCTATGTCCTCTCTACCCTCATGGGCGGTCAGACATATGATATCTATGTGCGCACCGACTGTGGAGCTGAGCAGAGCTATTGGGCAGGCCCCATCAGTGTAACTCCGGGTATTTTCATTATGAATGCCACCGGCATCGACACCCTGTATGCCTGCGGCACTGTGATTTATGACAACGGCGGCCCCACTGGTGCCTACAGCGCAAGCTGCCAGTCAACCCTCTACCTATTTCCTACCGACAGCACTAAAGCACTGGTCATCTCGGGCCAGTCCTACACAGAGAGCTCATTTGACTACCTGCGCATCTACGAGGGCTACGGCACCTCGGGGACGGTTATTTTCGACGACTACGGTGTCAGTGCCACCCAAACCTTCGGCCCTTATGAGACTGAAGGCGGTCCCGTCACCATTGTCTTCCACTCCGACGGAAGTGTTCAGTACAGTGGTTTCCAAATCAATGCCACCTGCGTACAGATGGCAACCTGCCCCCGCCCAACTAATTTGACGGTACTCTCCATGCAGCCCGACAGCGTGGTGGTGGGATGGGACTCCAATGATGTAGTGACTGCATTCGAAATATGCCACGGCCAGCCCGGTTTCGACCCCGACACAGTGAGCATGGACAGCCTTGTCTCCGGCATCTACGATAACTACTACACCTTCACCGACCTGCACGCAGGCTACACCTACGATATATACGTCCGTTCTGATTGCGACACCGGCTACAGTCGCTGGACTGGTCCCCTCAGCCTCACCCCCGGCATCTTCATCATGCCCACCACCGGCTCCGACACCCTTGTGGCCTGCGGCGGCATCATTTATGACGACGGCGGTCCCAACGGCAACTACAGCAACTACTGCAACAGCACCGTGGTGCTGAGGCCTTCCTCTCCAGACTCGTTGGTTGTGGTTTGGGGTACCTATAACGGCGAAACCTGCTGCGACTATCTGAGCATCTATGATGGCGAAGGCACCACTGGCACTCGTCTCTTCTACCAGTACGGTTCCAACCTGACCATTCCGCGTTTCATTTCTACCGACGGTTCCCTTACGGTTAATTTCACCTCCGACGTAAGTGGGGTGTACTCCGGATTAGAGCTTCATGTGGGCTGCATAGCACGTCCTGACTGCGCAAGACTTGACGAGGTGACTGTCGGCAGCGTGACCGGCACCTCGGCCATGGCCGAATGGCGCTACACCGATGGCATGGACAGCGTCACCCACTTTGAGGTAGAATATGAGGTGGGTGGTTCGCTGGTGAGCGACATCACCACCAATTCTTGGTATCTGATGAGCGGCCTTGAGCAGGGAGCAAGACAGGTGTTCCGCGTGCGCTCCTATTGTGCCGCAACCGATGGCTACGGCAACTGGGACAGCGTGGTGTTCATGACCGGCTGTCTCTCTGGCGGCGACGTGAATGTGGGCACCAACAACGACATTATGGAATACGGCCCAACCTACAGCTGTTATGAGTATGCCTACAGCCAGTCCATCTATCCCGCTTCGGCCATAGGCGGAGCCAACACTTTCACCGGCATTTCGTGGTATGTGGAAGACCCCTTGTCCACCACCCGCAGTTTCACCGTCTACATGGGCACCACCTCGCAGAGCAGCTACTCCTCCGAGTCGAACCTCGTTCCGGCAAGCAGCCTCACCCAGGTAGCAACCGGCTCGGTCAACTGCAGCACCACCGGCTGGAAGCATCTCGACTTCACCACCCCCTTTGTCTACGACGGCACCGGCAATCTGGTGATAGCCGTGGACGACAACACTGGTTCGTATGAGTGCACCGTGGGATGGCGCGGCACTCCCTCTTCTAGCACCAACACCGTGGTGTGGTATCAGGACCTCACCGACGTAAGCCCTTCCAGCCCCACCTCTGCCGAATACTACGACATGGAGAGCTACTATCCCACCATCATCCTCACCGGCTACTGCGACTCCAATGCCACCTGTGTCTCTCCCAACCTGTTTGTGACCAGCACCGACACCAGCAGTGCCGAACTGTTGTGGGCTCCTGGCTTTGACGAGACCTCTTGGATCGTTCAATACAGAGTCAATGGTGACACCATCTGGACCACCTCCACGCCCGGCACCACCAGCACCAGCCACACCGTCACTGGCCTACAGGGTGCCACCACCTATCAGTTCCGGGTGGGTTCGTTGTGCTCCGACTCCACTGCCTACTCTGTTGCCTCTGCCACCACCCAGTGTGTGCGCTTCAGTGTTCCTTTCTTTGAGGACTTCGAGACCTGGACTACCGGCACCAATGGCGCCACTCCCGTTTGCTGGAACCGCATGAACAACTACTCTACCGCCACCTATCCTTATATCTCCACCAGCTATGCCGCCAGCGGCAACCGCTCGATGTATATGTACTCCTCCAACACCAGCTACTCTTTGCTTGTGCTGCCCGAGTTGACCGCGGCTATCGACAGCCTACAGATTAGCTTCATGCTGTTGCGTACCAACACCAGTTACAACCACTCTGTGCGTGTGGGTGTGATGACCGACCCGACCGACCCCGCCACCTTCACCACTTTGGCCACTGCATCACCCTCCTCGTTGTATGTGTGGGAGCCATTTGAATTCCCGATGAGTGCCTATGAGGGCTCAGGCCGTTATATAGCCCTGCTCTCGCCCGAGAACGAATATAGTTACCCCTACTTGGACAACATTGAGGTGACCTATATCCCCACCTGCCGTCGTATTATTGACGTCAACGCTACCGACATCACTCAGACCACGGCCACCATCCATTGGGCCGATAGCAACCAATGTGGCGACTACGAGATAGAGTACGGTCCGCACGGCTTTGCCCTCGGCACCGGCATGGTGCTCACCTCCAACGTCGACTCTGTGTCGCTGGCAGGTCTCACCGCCACCACCCGCTACGACGTTTATGTGCGCGCCATCTGCAACACCGGCGACACTAGCAACTGGTCGTTCGTCTATACTTTCGCTTCGGCCTGTGGCGATATGCCTGTGCCCTACTTTGAGGACTTCGACGGCTACATCTCCGGCACCTCAGGCGAGTTTGCCGCCTGCTGGACCAAGGCTTCCTCCTATAATTCCTCCTATCCCTACCTGAGCACCTCCTATCATGCTTCTGGCAGCAATTCTGTTTACCTCTATTCCAGTAGCTCCTCTTACACCTATGCCGCCACTCCCCGCTCCTCAGTGCCTGTGGACAGTCTGCAGGTGAGCATGAAGCTCTACCGCACCAGCTCCACTTCTACCTATGGCGAGGTAAAGGTGGGTGTGATGACCGACCCGACTAACTGGTCCACCTTCACCCTCATTGAGACCATCCAGCCCGAAGCCCTTTCTGTCTGGACTCCCTTCACCGTCTACTTGAGTTCCTACACCGACACCGGCCGCTACATTGCGGTGGCCACCCAGAACTCGGGCTACGACGCCGTCTATCTCGACGACTTCGCGGTTGACTACCTCCCTTCCTGTCTGCCTCCTTCGCAGTTCAGTGTCGTGTTGACCAACCACGAAGCCACCGTCCACTGGTATGGCAACGCACCCTCCTACGAGGTGTTTGTCGGCCCCTCCGGCTTCAACCCCGACACGGCCACTGCCACCGTCGTTTCGGCCGACTCCATCTACCTCACCGGTCTCGACTCCAACACCACCTACGATTTCTACGTGAGAGGCCTCTGCGACGTGGATGACACCAGCGCGATGAGCAATATCCATTTCACCACCTTGCGCTCGACACCCGTCACCACCTATCCCTACATCTGCAACTTTGCCGATGCCTCCATTGCTAACGGATGGGAGATCCTTAACGGCACCCAGGCCAACCAGTGGCATATAGGGAACGCCACCTTTAGCGGCACTGCCGACAGCATGGCCATGTACATCTCCAACGACAACGGCACCAGCAACAGCTACTCCATCTCTTCCACCTCCAATGTCTATGCCTACCGCACCTTCACCATGCCGGCAGGCGAGTACACCATTTCCTACGATTGGAAGGCCTACGGCGAGTCCTGCTGCGACTACCTGCGCGTGTGTCTGGTTCCCGCCTCGGTCGAATTCTCGGCCGGCAATGCTGGTGCCTTCGGTACCACCACCCAGCCTTCAGGCTCCTTCGTGTTGAACTCCTCCTACAACCAGGTGTCCAACTGGACCTCCCGCTCGGTCGACCTGACCCTGACGGAGGCTGGCACCTACAATCTGGTGTTCTTCTGGCACAACGACGGCAGCGTGGGAACCAATCCTCCAGGAGCAGTGGACAACATCGAAGTGTGGCGCAATACCTGCCCCGCCCCGGCCGACATACATGCCTCCAGTGCCAACTCAACCAGCCTAGAAGTTGACTGGACCGACTTGGTGCCCGTCATCGGCTACGTTGTCGAGTACGGTCCCCAAGGTTTCAGTCGCGGCACAGGCACGGCCCTCTATCCCACCTCGCACCCCATTCTTGTGAATGGACTTAACCCCCTGACCGAGTACGACTTCTACGTGCAGACCATCTGTTCTGTTGACGACACTGGCCGTTACCGCTTGGCACGGCTGTCCACCTCTTTCTGCGATAATGTTCAGATGATTGTCAACTACGACAGTACGGCCTCCAGCACCACCACCTCCAGCTACTCGCCTATCGGATACAGTTTCTACAACTATTCCTATGTCCAAACCATTATTGACTCTGCCTACATGGCCGGTCTCGCTGGCGACGTCACTGCTTTCAGCTTCGTTCCTGCCAATACCACGGCAGGCACCTATTTCACCAACATGTCCGTGTATATGGCCAATGTGTCTGAGAGCGATCTCAGCAGTGGATTTATCCACCCCGACTCCAACCACGTATTCGTACAGGTGATTAGCAACGCTGACTTCTCCTACACAACCGCTGACGAACAGTTGCACGCTTTTGACACCACCTTCACATGGGATGGCCATAGCAACGTCCTGTTTGCTGTAAACCGTCAGCATGGTTCTTATCTCAGTGGTGCCTCTTTCAACGCCCACAGTGCTACCAGCTCCAAGATGCGTTATGTCTACAACGATGGTTCTTCCTACAATATCAATTCTGTTTCTGGCGGTACTGCCTCCAGTACCGTGGGCGACATTACCCTCTACGCATGTGATGCCGCTCACTGCCAAGCACCGATTGTTACTTCCGCTACCCACGACTACCACAGCGCTACCATCACTTGGGTGGGCGACGGCACCGACTATGAGGTCAACATCAAGGAGGCCTCCGCTCTCGACTGGCCTGCCACCGACATCGCCGTCACGGGCAACACCTACACCTTCACCGGCCTCCTGCCCGAGACTGCCTACATCTACCGCGTGCGTCAGCACTGCGTGGAAGACAGTGCCTACAGCGACTGGGTTATCGATGGCTTCACCACCGACGACCTG
>DFDY01000065.1 GCA_002368955.1 Bacteroidales bacterium UBA3816 | reverse complement strand
TTTTTAGAAAAGTTGTATCTTTGCAATTTGATTAAAAGGGCTTTTTCATGTCCAACCAGTATAGCAATCGCAGTGGAATTGTGAAGATTATCTTCCTAGTGGTCGGCATTGTTTTTGTCGGTCGGCTGTCCATGTTGCAAATTTTCGACAAGGAATATAAGGAGAAAGCCAAGAACCAATCGCTGCGCAACATCACTCAATATCCCGCCCGCGGTCTGATGTACGACCGCAATGGGGAGCTGCTGGTTTACAACGAGGCTGTGTACGACCTTATGGTCATTCCTCGCATGGTAAAGAATTTGGACACCAACTATTTCTGTCAGGCGTTGGGCATCACACGCCAAGACTTTGAGGAGCGCATGAAGAAGGCCTATACCTACTCGCCCTATTCGGCCTCGGTGTTCATGAAACAGATTTCGAAAGAAGAGTTTGGCCACTGGGAAAACATCCTGTATAAATTCAAGGGGTTCTATATCTCGAAACGAACCCTGCGGCTGTATGGCAAACCCATTGCGGCGCATGTGCTGGGCTATGTGGGTGAGGTGAACGAACACGACCTGGAGCAGAACCCCTACTATAAGCGGGGCGACTATATAGGCAAGAGCGGATTGGAGGCCTCCTACGAGAAAGAACTGCGCGGCATGAAGGGCAAGAAGATAATGCAGGTGGACGTGCACAACCGCGAGATAGGCTCCTACATGCACGGCCAGCTGGACACCCTGCCCATTGAGGGCATGAACTTGTACACCACGCTGGATGCCAACCTACAGGAGTATGCCGAACGGCTGATGGCCAACAAACGCGGCTGTGTGGTGGCCATAGAGCCATCGACAGGTGAGGTGCTGACCCTGCTGTCGGCCCCCTGCTATGACCCCAATATGCTGGTGGGCCGCATACGTGGCGAGAATTTCGTCAAGCTGAATGAAGATATATCCAAACCCCTCTTCAACCGAGCCCTACAGGCACAATATCCGCCAGGCTCAATTTTCAAGGTGGCGCAGGCCATGATAGCCCTGCATCTGGGGGTCATCACACCCAATACGGGGTTTGTATGCGACAAGGTGCTGGGTTGCCATAACCACCCCAGTGCACGCAGCGTGCAGGAAGCCATCAAAATGTCGTGCAACCCCTACTTCTACTACACCTACCGACGTGTGATCCAACAAGGGAAATACAAGAATATATACAAAGACAGCCAATATGGCCTCACCGTATGGCGCGACTATATGTTGCGCTTCGGGTTCGGGCAGCGGCTAGACATAGACCTGCCCAATGTGAAAGCGGGCAATATTCCCGACACGACGTTCTACAACAAATGGTATGGCAAGGAGCGTTGGGCTTTCACCACCATCTATTCGAACAGTATCGGACAGGGCGAGGTGGAGGTGGTACCCCTGCAGATGGCCAACCTGGCGGCCATCGTGGCCAACCGCGGCTACTACTACACGCCCCATCTGGTGCGCTACTATGGCCCCGACTCGACCAAGAACCCTGCTTTCTACGAGAAGCACGAGACGGGCATTGAGAAACGCTATTTCGACATTGCGGCCCGCGGCATGTACGACGTGGTGCACGGGGCGGGCGGCACGGCCCACAAGGCCGATCTGCCAGGCATAGCCGTCTGCGGCAAAACTGGCACAGCCGAGAACTATGGCAACGACCACTCGGTGTTTATCGCCTTTGCCCCTATGGACGACCCAAAGATTGCCGTGGCGGTGTATGTGGAGAACGCCCAAGGGGGCGGCGGCACGTGGGCGGCACCTATCGCAGGCCTCATCATAGAGAAATATATTAAGGGCGAGGTGGAGCGCAAGGATGTGGAGAAGTACTACATGGAGGTGAACCCCTGCCAGAAACTGCCACTGACACGAAGAATTAAGAAGCCTAAAAAAAGAAGATAACGCACTATGCCTACTGAGAAAATACGTTTCGACTGGATTACCGTGGCACTGTATCTCTTTCTGGTGCTGTTTGGGTGGCTGAATATTTATGCCGCCCGCTATGACGAGGGGCACGCCGAGATACTGGATTTCTCTGTGCAACACGGCAAACAGCTGATATGGATGGGCGTGGCCTTTGTGATGGCCCTGTGCGTCATCCTCATCAAGCCGAGGGTCTTTTCGAACATCGCCTATATCATCTACGGCTTGGTGCTTGCCCTGCTGGTGCTGACGCTGTTCATAGGCACAGTGACCAACGGCGGCCAGTCTTGGATTAATTTCGGCATTTTCAAGTTGCAGCCTTCAGAGTTTGCCAAGTTTGCCACAGCCCTGGCACTGGCCAAGTATGTGGGCGACATCAATACCGATCTAGGGCAGCGGCAGACACAGTTGGTGCTTTCGGCGGTAGTGCTGGTTCCCGCCCTGCTCATCCTTATGCAGCACGACACCGGCTCGGCCCTAGTGTTCACCGCCTTCCTGCTGGCCTTTTTCCGCGAAGGGCTCTCGCCCTATATCTTGGTCATCGGGGTGGTCGCCATCGTGCTTTTCATTGCCGCCCTGCTGGTCAATAAGTTCCTGCTGATGGGCATTCTGCTGCTGCTGGGTTTGGCCTACCTTTTCATATGGCTGTCCAAGCGCACCAGTAAAGACTATTGGCATATCGGCATCATCTTCGCCGTATGCTGCCTATTCATCCTTTCGGTGGACTTTGCCTTCGACCACATATTGGAGAGTCACCAGCGAGACCGCATCTATGTGCTGCTGGGCAAGATTGAAGACCCCACAGGGGTGGGCTATAATGTAGACCAGGCGAAGATTGCCATCGGCTCGGGCGGGCTGGTAGGCAAGGGATTCCTGAACGGCACCATCACCAAGGCCGACTTTGTGCCTGAGCAAGAGACAGATTTTATCTTCTGCACGGTAGGTGAAGAATGGGGGTTCATTGGGGGCCTTGTGGTCGTGGCGGCCTATGTGCTGCTGCTCATCCGGCTGGTCACCCTGGCCGAACGGCAGCGGTCCACTTTTGCCCGCTTCTATGGCTACTCGGTGGCTTCCATCCTCTTTTTCCACTTCTTCATCAACATCGGCATGGTACTAGGGCTCGTCCCCGTCATCGGCATCCCCCTACCGTTCTTCAGCTATGGCGGCTCGTCCCTTATTGCCTTCACCCTGTTGCTCTTTGTCTTTATCCGCCAGGATGCCGACCGAAACGCACTTTTCTAGTGTTGCCCCTATTCACGATAGCAGACGGCACATATGCCTCTCTCAAATAATAATAAACAACTGAAATACTAACAGAACAATATGCCCAAGAAACCCACTACCGAAAACCACTGCTCTTTCTGCGGCCGTCCCGAGTCACAGGCACAACTGATGCTGACCGGCCTCAACGGCTATATCTGCGACTCCTGCATCAAGCAGGCTGCACAGATGCTGAAAGACCTCGAACACCAAAGGCCTTCCACATATCACTCCGACAAGCCTATCCCCACACCCCAACAGATAAAGGATTATCTTGACCAGTATGTCATTGGTCAGGAGGATGCCAAGCGCGTCTTGGCCGTCTCGGTCTATAACCACTACAAGCGCCTCAAGTATTTTGCCGAACACAAGGATGACACAAACGATGTTGAGATCGAGAAGTCGAACATCATCATCGTGGGCGAGACCGGCACGGGAAAAACCCTGATGGCACGCACCATTGCCCGAATGCTGGACGTGCCTTTCTGCATAGCCGACGCCACCACACTGACCGAGGCGGGCTATGTGGGCGACGATGTGGAAAATGTGCTCGTGCGCCTGCTGCAAGCCGCCGACTATGATGTGGCCGCTGCCGAACGGGGCATCGTCTTCATTGACGAAATAGACAAGATTGCCCGCAAGGGGGATAACCCTTCCATCACCCGCGACGTGTCGGGCGAAGGGGTGCAACAGGCCATGCTGAAACTGCTAGAAGGGGCCGTAGTGAATGTGCCACCCCAAGGCGGGCGCAAGCACCCCGAGCAGCCTATGATTCAGGTGAACACCCGCAACATACTCTTCATCGCGGGCGGTGCCTTCGACGGCATCGAACGCGCCATCGCCTCACGTCTCAAGTCCAACGTTATCGGCTACAACGGAGCCCAAACCCGCGAGCAGATAGACCAGCACAATATGCTCCGCTACATCCTGCCCATGGACCTTAAGCATTTTGGCCTCATCCCCGAACTGGTGGGACGTTTCCCCCTGCTCACCCACCTCAATCCGCTTGACCGCGATGCCCTGCGCCGCATTCTCACCGAGCCCAAAAACGCCCTCACCAAGCAGTATCAAGAGCTGTTCAAGATGGACGGCGTGACTCTGGAGTACGACAAAGGGGCCTTGGATGCCATAGTAGACACGGCTGTAGAGTATAAACTTGGAGCCCGCGGCCTGCGCTCCATCATGGAGAACATCATGAACGACCTCATGTTCGACCTGCCCAACAAAGAGGAAGGCAGCAAGGTTCGCATCACCAAGAAATTGGCTCTTGAACAGATAAACAAAGCCAGCATTAATCCCACATTAAAACAATAAAAACACACAACATGAAAAGATTCTTCCTGCTCAGTATTGTCCTGCTCCTTGCCTATGGCGGAGTACAGGCACAGGCAATGAAAACAAAAAAGCCCTCCAAGAACACCGAGACCGTCGACGGCCGCGCCACCGGAGTTTCTTTGAAAATCGCCGAAAGCATCCCGCTGCCAGAACCGCACAAGGGACTTGAAGTCCCACTGCAACAAGTGCTGAAACACCGCCAGACGGTACGCGAATTTCGTGAAGAAGAACTATCCGTCGAGGTGCTTTCCAGCCTACTTTGGTGCACCTATGGCTTCAACCGGCCAGAAGAGGCCAAAAGGGTCGTCCCCTCGGCTGTCAACTGTCAAGAATATGACATCTATGTCTTCACCCGCGAGGGGGTCTATCTCTACGATGCCAAAAGTCATTCCCTGGGCAGGGTGACCGAAGGCGACCATCGCTCCCTTATCAGCAAGCAGAAATTCTTTGGGGTCGCACCTGTCAGCATCGTCCTAGTAGCCAACTACGACCGCATGAAGATGTTCAAAGAAACTGCCGACCGCGATTTCTATGCTGCCGCCGACTGCGGCTATATCAGCCAAAACATCTATCTTTTCTGCTCTGCTGCAGAGCTTGGAACCGTTGCCTGCGGTGGCATCAACCGCGACGGCATACACAAACTGCTTGGCATCAAAAACGGCCGCGCCATGCTGGCCCATCCCGTGGGGATGAAATAAACCCGCGGCCTATGTTACTCAAACTCACCAAGCGGTTCACATTCGAGATGGCCCACGCGTTGCCTTCCTATCAGGGCAAATGCCACAACATCCACGGCCATTCCTACAAACTGTATGTCACCGTCGAAGGCACCCCCCTGCTACAGGAGGGTGCCTCTTCCAATGGCATGGTGATAGATTTTGGCACCATCAAACAGATTGTAGAGCAACATATAGTTGACCCTTTCGACCATGCCCTAGTCCTTCCCCGCACTTCTGACAACCACATGCCCACCGATGCCCTGGAAGGCTTTGCCGCCAAACTTATTTGGGTCGATTTCCAGCCCACCACCGAGAACCTCCTCCTCTATTTCGCCCACCTCCTCGACGGAACCTTCCCCGTCGGCGCCCGGCTCCACTCCCTCAAACTCTACGAGACCGAATCCTCCTGCGCGGAGTTGATTTTATAAGCCCCACAAGCATGGAACACCCACCCACGCTTATTTATCACAACATAGAAACAACACACAATATCAGTCGAAGACATAAAGAAAGAGATCGACCAAAGCAAGAAAGCTGCAGAAAAGGCCGCAAGAATGTCCAAGGCGAGCGAGTACTTTACGCAGGCCATTTCCGAAGAAGATAAACATAAGGCAATAGAACTATACACTAAAGCAATAGAACTCAATCCCAATTTCTCTGAAGCATATAATAACCGCGGAGTTCTCAAAAAAAATTCAGTCGACGAGGTTGGGGCCATGATGGATTTCAACATGGCCATTGAGAAGAGCCCAAACTTAGCAGGATCATTTTAGTAATTGCTCAAATTTATTTTACATATAATTGCCATCTAATTGACCATTAATTTTGAATTAAGGGGACTTCTATAAATCACCCAGAAGGGGTGAGACTATTAATAACACGGTACAAGCCGAAGGCGCAGTGCCGTGATACTCAGACGTCAGTAAACTGCGTCCCGACGGGACGCGACAATGGAAACAAATAAATAGAACACACCTTAATGGATTATTAATGGTAATTCGTGTTTAAACAATATGCACATTAATTTTGCTTACCGACTTAATAATAGAGCAGATTTATGGCTAAGAATGGGTGAAAAAGAAAGGCTCTAGTTTGATAAAAGACTGATTTTTAGCAGCCTCGAAGAGGCTGAATCTCAATAACTCCATACTAAGCGACCAACGGGAGTGCAGTGTGGGGATAGCGAAACCCCTACTACACAGCGTGTCGAAGACACGCCACATTGAGAAATACGAGCAAGAATCAGTCATACTTTGTACTAGAGCGTTTGGGTTTAATTCTGGTGATGTATTTGAGAAGCTCTCCTCATCACAAAAAAGGCGAAAGC
>DFDY01000026.1 GCA_002368955.1 Bacteroidales bacterium UBA3816 | reverse complement strand
CGCAGATGAAGCGGACGGAGGCCATGCCGTAGCCACGGGCATCCATGCCCTCTTTGGCGGCTTTGATCAGTTCGGGATTGTCGGCCAGACCGAGGTAGTTGTTGGCGCAGAAGTTGAGGCACTTCTTGCCCTTAACCATGATTTCAGCTCCCTGGGGGCTCTCAATGATGCGTTCGTGTTTGTACAGGCCGGCAGCTTCTATGTCAGCCAACTCTTTCTGAAGGTGTTCTTGAAACTTAGTATACATGATTTCAATATTTTATATTGTTTTTATACGATAATTATAGCATACAAAGTTACAAATTTTTATTTAATTACATAGTTTTCTCTATAAAAAACTATGTGGTTGTCTCCGGTTTTTTCGACTTGATATGTTTCAGAGCCTCCTTGCGAGCTTGCTGGTATTCCTCCATTTCGGGGTCTAAGGCGACGGCTTGGTCAAAATGCTCCAGTGCCATAGCAAATTGTTGCTGTCTGATGCACAGGACCCCTAATCTGTATAGACACAAAGCCCGTATCTCGTCGTCATCGCTCAGCTCTATCAGCTTCTTAACGGCGGTGGCGGCCTTGTCATAGTGCTCCAGTTTCTCTTCACAGAAGACACAGTTGAACAGACTCATTTCGTATTCGGGGTCGTCGGTAAATGTCTCCTGCTCCAAATAAAAGTACTTCAGAGCTTCTTCGTATTGTTCTAGATTCTTATAAGTTATTCCAAGGAAGTAGGCATAGCTCTGCTTATCCTCCTGTGCGTACGGCAGCAACGTCTGCAGCAGAGGCACCATCTCGGCATATCGCTTGGTGTTATTCAGGCAGAGAACGGCCGAAAAGAGGTCGTGGCGGCGGTTCTCGGGGTCGAGAACATAGGCTTCTCGGTAGAGTTTCTCAGCCCGCTCATATTCCCTCCGTTTCCAGTACACGTCGGCCATATTGCCAATGGCCAGTACGTACTCGGGATTGAGTTCCAAGGCCTTCTGGTAGCATTCCAAGGCCTCGTCATCGCGCTGCAGATTGTGCAGGGACACACCCATGCAGTTCCAATACTCGTAATCATCGTCCACCTCGCGGGTGACCTCCTCATAACAGGCCAAAGCCTCCTTGTATCTCTCCAATAGCACCAGGCAGTAGCCCTTGCCACCCAATGCCGACAGGCATTCCGGATCCAGTCTCAGGGCCTTGTCATATTGTGGCAGGGCCTTGTCGGGACGACCGGTCTCCAGTAGCGCATCGCCTAACATCTCATACCCTTCGGCATTGTCTGGGCAGAGACGGGTCACCCTCTGTGCCGCAGGGACGGCCTTGTCGTACAAACCCAGATGCAGACAGCACAAGACATAGTTCGACCAAGCCTTCCAACTCTTTGGCTTGCGGCGGGTGAGGATTTCGGATATCTCCAAAGCCTCATCGTATTTTTCCATATTCACCAGCACATCGCCCTGCTGCCATAGGGCATCCTCATTGTTGGGATTGAGACGCTGGGCCTGTTCAAAACAGGCCAAAGCCTCGTCCCATCGGTGCTGGTTATAGTAAAACACTCCCCATTCTAAATAGATGTCATCGTCCTTGGGTTCCAAATTACTGGCTGTACGATAGGCCTCTTCGGCCTCCGCCAGCATCCCCTTCTCGTCCAAGCAGTTGCCAAAATTCAACCACGTCTCTGCCGACTCGGGAGCAACCTCCAACGAGAGGCGGTAATAGTGTATCGCCTCCTCCAGCTGTTCTAGACGGTGGTATGTCAACCCCAAATAAAACAGCACCTCGTCGTTATCGGGCTGTAGGTCGTAGGCGGCCTGAAAACATCGGAGCGCCTCTCTTGGCTCATCTTGCTCTAGTTTCTCTATTCCCAATTCAATATATATGTCTGTCATAAATTTTAACTAGTTATATGGGGAGTTGCCGCAGTCATTAGTTCACTACGAATATATGCAGCTACCAGCGGCACCAAAGGCTCGGTGTGGTAGGCTTCGGCCAGCGCATTGTCCTGCTGCTCGAATAGGTTGAGTCCAAGCAGCAGCTGATAGCCGTCCTGTGTCACGCTCTTCACGCACTGGTCCACCTCCTCTCTGTGCTGCTGGTATATCTCCCTTGCTTCTTGTACAATGGCGGCGTGGCGGGTGGCTCCCACGGCCATTAGGCTCTCCTGCAGCAGACGGCCGTCGTCGGGCTGGTCGTTGTAGTTGCCCTCATAGAAGTAGAACCACTCCATGTATCGCGGCCCCTCCTCGTGGTTCAGCAAGGTGGCGTAATAGAGCGTCTGCTCAAAGGGGGTCCCGTAGTCCTCCGGCACGCAAATATCGAACCAGTCAAACAGGTCTATGTCGCTCCAGGTGGCCGCCGCCTCGGGGGTCAGCTGGGGCTCGGGAGCCTCTTCCTGCGACTGGTTGAACCGCTCTATCGCGTCCGAAACCCGTTTGGCCACGATGGCGTACGCGGCTATGGCGGCCAACGGAATCAGCACCACCCACTCTCTCCCCTCCCCATTCTGTATCAGGGCTGCCGCTCCAAGGCCAAGCAGCACCATGGCCGACAGCAACAGCACCGTGCCAACCGGTCCCCAGCCCTTGGCCCACACCCAGGTGTAGGGCACCTTCACCTCTTGGCTGCAGTGGTTGCAACGCAGGTCGATAAAGTCGCCCCGTTGCCGACGCAGGTCCTCTGCCGTGGCGTGGCGACCCCGCAGGCGTAAGTACTTGCCGCAGTGGGGGCAATAGGCATAATATCTCATACGAATAATAGTGCAATAATGATGACAGACCTTGTGGAAGAGTCCTCCGCAAGGCCTGTCAGCGAAGGGATAAACGGTTACTTTACAATCAGTTTTTGCATCCGTATGCGCTGCTTGCCGCTGACGATGCCATAGGCATACACACCGGCGGGCAGGTCGCTCACCAGAGCGGTGCCGTTGCCGCAGACGGCCATCTGGCGCACCTGCCGCCCCTGGGCGTCATAAATGGCCAGCACCGAGGGCTGCTCCACGCTGTAGCTGATGCCAAACTGTCCTTGGGCGGGGTTGGGGAAGGCCTTCAGGCTGCCGGTGGCCGGCAGGTCGTCAATGCCCAACGGGGTGGCCTCGAAACGCACTACAACGGAACAGGTGATGGTGCCGTTGGACACCTCCATGTTGTACACACCGTAGGGGCGGGCCACAGCCTGATCGATGGTGATGTCAATGGCAAAACCGGTGAAGTCCTCGTTGGGGGACATCATAAAGGGGGTGCTGGTGAGGCTGGCAACACACTGAGTGGTGCAAAGGCCCCAAGCCTCAAAACCATCGCGCTCCACCTCGGTCATGGTCACCACCAAGTCGCGCAGCACCGATGAGGTCTGGTTGCGGAAACTAATACAGTCGATGCTAGAGGTTTCTCTTTCGCAGGCCACCACCATCGTCTCGCCGTTTTGGTAGACGTGGCCGTCGTAGACAAAGCCAATTTGGTTCTGTGCATTCAGCACGACAAAGCTGCAGAACAGCAGTGCAAATGATAAGATTTTCTTCATGTTATTGATATTTTTGTTGTTACATTGTTTCTTTGCTATTGCGCTAGGGCCAGCAGCTGGTCCACCACTTTTTTCACCCCCGTGCCTGCCTTCTCCTGAAAGATGGTGATGGGTCGGGAAATGGGCACTGCCTTGGGGTCCACCAGATAGCAGGGGGTGCTTTGGGGCACATAGTGTATCAGCCCCGCTGCAGGGTACACCGCCATCGAGGTGCCAATCACAATAAAGTAGTCGGCCCTCTCGCACAGCTCCGCGGCGGGCTCTATGTTGGGTACCGCCTCGCCGAACCACACGATGTGGGGCCTCAGCTGCGCCCCGTCGGGGGCCTTGTCGCCCAGATGTATTTCTTTGTTGCCGATCTCTACAATCAAGCTGTCGTCCTTGTCGCTGCGCCCCTTGGTCAGCTCGCCGTGCAGATGCAGCACCTGGGTCGACCCCGCCCGCTCGTGTAGGTTGTCGATGTTCTGCGTGACGATGTGCACGTCGTACTTCTCCTCCAGGCGTACCAGCTGGCGGTGGGCCTCGTTGGGCTCTGCTTTGAAAAGCTCACGACGACGTTGGTTATAAAAATCCAACACCAGTTGGGGATTGCGCAGGTAGGCATCGTAGGTGGCCACGTCCTCCACGCGGTAGTGCTCCCACAGTCCGTCGCTGTCGCGGAAAGTGCTGATGCCGCTCTCCGCACTCACCCCAGCCCCGGTCAAAACTACTACTTTCTTTTTCATATCGAATGCTTTTTATTCTTTGCCGTTTCTTATTTCTCCAAGATGGTGAACACCGTGCGGCGGTTCTGGCGGCGGCCTTCGGGAGTGTCGTTGTCGGCCACGGGCTGACTTTGGCCGTAGCCCTTGTAGCTCAGCCGCTCGGCAGCCACCCCCTTCTTCACCAAGTAGTCATACACCGCCTTGGCCCGCTGCTCCGAGAGGGTCTGGTTGGCCTCGGCGCGGCCCACGTTGTCGGTGTGCCCGCCCAGCTCAATGCGCATGGTGGGGTGCCGCTGCATCATCTCCACCACCTTGTCCAGCTCCACTATCGACACCTCCAGCAGCGTGTACTTGCCTGTCTGGAAGAAGACATTCTTCAGCGTGATGCTCTCGCCCACCTCTAGTTCGGGGGCTACTTCGGTAATCTCTTCGCGGTACTCCACCGGCTTGGCACGAGCCTCTTCGGGCAGGGCAAAACTGTAGAGGTCCAGGCCACCCTGGCCACCAAACTTATCACTCGAAAAGATAGCCGTGCTGCCGTCGGGGCTCACTATCAGCGAGCTCTCGTCGCCCCGCGTGTTGATGGGGTAGCCCAGGTTCTGCGGCTCACTCCAGGTGCTGTCGCCTGTGCGGCGGCACATAAAGAGGTCCATGCCCCCCATGCCCACTCGCCCGTTGCTGGAGAAATAGAGGGTTTGGTCGTCAAAAGAGACAAAGGGACTTTTCTCATCACCCTTGGTGTTGATGCCGGGGCCCATATTCTCTGGTTTGCTCCACCGGCCTTCCACCAGGGTGCTGCGCCAAATGTCCATGCCGCCCAACCCGTCCTTGCGGTCGCTGACAAAATAAAGTGTCTGCCCGTCGATAGAGAGACAGGGTTGTGACTCCCACCCACCTGTGTTCACCGCGGGGCCTAGATTCTGAGGTTGGCTCCAGCCCCCCTCCTTGCGGTAGGAGATATACAGGTCGCACCGCCCCGCCCCGTCGGGGCGTCCGCAGGCGGTGAAGTAAAGGATGCGGCCGTCCTGCGAGATGCAGCCGGCCCCCTCGTTCTCGTTGCTGTTCAGGGGTTCGGCCATGCGCACCGCCCGACCCCAGCCCTCTGGCTGCCGACGGCAACTGAAGAAGTCCTCGGCCATGGAGGGACGGTTGTAGCGGGTGAAAATCAAGGTCTGCCCATCAGCCGTCAACGTGGGCAGGTACTCGTCGTCTGCGCTGTTCACCCCAGCCCCTAGGTTCTCGGGAGTGAAAGGAACGGGATTGGCCATGGCCTGTCGGCGGAAAGCGATGCACTCCAGATCGTAGCGTGCAGTGGCTCCCCAACGCTTGTGCTTGCCTTTGTCGCGCTGCAGGAAGGCCTCCAGCTGCTCCTGCGCCTGATCCAAGCTGTCGTGGTCCATATACCATGCCGCCATGGTCAGCCGCACCTCGGCAAAGTTGGGCTCGGCCTTCAGGGCCTTGCGGAAATGGTCGAACGCCCGGGCAGCGTTGCCGTCCAGCAGCTGCTGCCCCTTTTCAAATTCGCCCACGGCCTTCTTGTTATCCACCGTATACTGGGCTCGGGCACTTATGCACGCCAGGCACAGTGCCGCCATCAAAAATATGGTCCCTTTCTTTTTCATCATCTCTATAACGCCCACATGCCAAAAATATTGTGATGGTTTCTATTAATTATAGGGGACTTCTATAAATCACCCAGAAGGGGTGAAACTATTAATAACACGGTACAAGCCAAAGCGCAGTGCCGTGATACTCAGACGTCAGTAAACTGCGTCCCGACGGGACGCGACAATGGAAACAAATAAATAGAACCCACCTATAATTCATGGCCGATTAGATGGAATATATGTAAGTAATTGCTCAAATATACCTTACATATA
>DFDY01000172.1 GCA_002368955.1 Bacteroidales bacterium UBA3816 | reverse complement strand
AGTCGAAGCACACCTGGGCCCGTGCTATGGGCTGGTATGTGATGGCCATGGTGGAGGTGCTCGACAACCTGCCCGCCGACCATCCTCGTCGCGGTGAAGTTATTGACGTCTTCAAGCGCGCCATGACCGCCCTTGTGAAGCATCAGGACAAGAAGACAGGCGTTTGGTATGATGTGCTCGACGTGAAAGACGACCGCAACTATCTGGAGTCAACAGCCTCCGCCATGTATGCCTACTGTCTGCTAAAGGGAGCCCGCAAGGGATATCTCGACGACTCTTTCCGCCAGGCCGGCATCAAGGCCTTCAACGGCATTATCAACGAGTTTATCCGCGTGAATGCCGACAAGACCATCTCGCTCACCCGCTGCTGCGAGGTCAGCGGTCTCGGTCCTGCCCCCGGTCCCTACGTTGAAAAGCCCAATTTCCGTCGAGACGGTAGCTTCGACTATTACATGAGCGAACCTATCCGCGACAACGACGGCAAGGGCGTTGGTCCCTTCATCTGGGCTGCTCTCGAAATGGAACAACTCGGCTATACCACCGATGGAATTTCCTCAATAAATAAAGCGAATAAAATATATGAATAAAAGAAATATGAAAAAGATAGCTTTATTATTCATAGCCGCGGTCTTCTCGTGTGCAATGGCCTTTGCTGACGATGCTCCCGCATTCCCCGGAGCCGAAGGTCACGGACGTTACGTGACTGGCGGACGTGAAGGCGAAGTGAGACACGTGACAACTCTCGAAGACGACGGTAAGACCACCACCAAAGGAACCCTGCGCTGGGCTGTCAACGGGTCTACAAAGAAAACCGTTGTATTCGATGTGGGCGGTGTCATCGCCCTGAAGAAAAACCTGAACATTGGTTCCAACACCACAATTCTCGGTCAAACAGCCCCTGCACCAGGCATTACCCTACGCTATTATACATTATCAACAGAGAATAACAACAACATTATTGTGCGCTTCATGCGATTCCGTCGCGGACAGGAGAAAGACGTCAACGATGGAGCTGACGCGGCTACAGGTCGTCACTCCACCAGTATTATCTTCGACCACTGTTCTTTCTCGTGGAGCATCGACGAAGTGGCCTCGTTCTACGACAACAACAACTTCACCATGCAATGGTGTACCATCGGTGAAAGCCTTAATAACGCTGGACACGGCAAGGGTGCTCACGGCTACGGTGGAATCTGGGGCGGCAAGCTTGCCTCGCTGCACCACAACCTGATTTGCCACGTGAACAACCGCTCACCTCGATTTAACGGTGCGCGCTACAACTGGACCGGCTACACCAGCAATAAGTTCTACAGTGAATACAAGTGGGAAAACGCAGTTCAGGCCGAGAATGTGGATTACCGCAACTGTGTGGTCTTCAATGCCGACGGCTGTTACGGTGGTCCAGGAGGCGGTAAAATCAACATGGTGGGCAACTATTTGAAGAGCGGCCCAGCGGCCACCATCACCAAATTGACACAAGTGACCGTGGGTGCATCGGGCAATGCCGAGGGCTACCCCATCTACTGGGATATGACCAGTCGCTACTATGTGGAAGGCAATATAATCGATGGCCAGGAAGCAGGATGGAACAAATTCAAATATGACAATGGCACCATAGAGCGTGATGGCAAGCGCTACTCGCTCGACCCCAACCACTATAACGGCAGCAGCGAGGACTATCTAACCGTGAACGGCAAGGACTATGTCTGCATGCAGCTCGACCAGCCAGCCCCCACCGGGGAAGTAACCACCCACAGCGCCGCCGAAGCCTATGCCAAGGTTCTGCAATATTCAGGTGCTTCACTCTATCCCGACGATGTTGACCTACGCTATTTCGAAGAAGCCCTAAACGGAACAGCCACTTTCTCGGGATCAGTAACAGGCAAGAAAGGCCGCATCGACCTCGTCAGCGACGTGAACGGCTACACCGAGGAAAACTTCGGTACCGGCAATCGCCCCAACGGGTTTGACACTGACAACGACGGTATGCCCGACGTTTGGGAGACCGCCAACGGACTGAATCCCAACGATGCCATCGATGCCTTAACCTACACCCTTGACTCAAAAGGCTGGTACACGAACCTTGAAGTTTATGCGAACTCACTTGTGGAGGACATCATGAAGGCAGGCAATGCCGATGCCACGGAAAGCGTGGATGAATACTATCCGTCTTGCACAAAAGTGGAAATTCCTTCCGAAGGAGGCCAGACTAATCCTACGATAGATGGCAAAGATGCCACCGTGACATGGGTTTTCGACAACGGACAGGATGGTCAAACAGCTCAATACTCTGCAGGCGTATTGGAATCGCTGGAGTCGAACAATGTAGTCCTTGGCAAGAATCTCTCATATAACGGCATACAAACCATTGGTTCGCTCAAGGAGACCAAGATCAGAGCCCTAGTTCCCAATGAGGAGAGTGCCAACGACGACAATGCTGTGACATTCACTTTCGCCACAAAGAGCGGATATAAGTTCCAGGCAACAGACATTTCCTTCTATGCTACAAGACTTGGTACCGATGGCGGAAAGCTCGATGCATCATGGAAAGATGCCGGAGGAACTGTTGTTCTCACCACAGGACAAACTCCAAACCGCAACAATGGTGACCCTGCATTTACAGAATACTCGTTCACAAATGTCAATGGTACTCCTACCGAAGGCGAATGCTCGCTCATAATCAACATCTATGCACTTGGACAAGTAAAGGAAGATGGCACCAACAACCTGAAAGATTATGGCCTCGGCAACATCAAAGTTACTGGAAAACTTACAGATTCCTCTTTAGGAATTAACCAGTCCTATAGCGAAACTGAGTTATCGCGTACATATTACAATTTAAGGGGTCAGAAAATTGCTGCGCCTATCAAGGGTGTTAACATTGTAGTGAAAAAGATGAGTAACGGTACGACTCAAAGTTACAAAGCGATTTTGAAATAAAAACTGTCACTCGCGATAACGCGTCATGAGGGTGTGTCAAAATAGACACATCCTCTTTTGTTGAATAAAGCCACTTTTCCCATAACCAAGAAAGCATTTTTAGCGCTTTTTATTAGATAAAAAAGAGATAATGTTAATAGATAGAGGGTTAAATAGGGGGAAGATAGAGGATTAAATGGCCCTATCCTCTACCGATAACCAATTAAAACACAATGATTTAAATCAAAAATAGAGGGGATAGAGGGTTAAAATACTTTTTTTGCTTATGGAGAGGCATTTCAATGATTGATACTTTGAACCTCAGCGAATGATGTTTTGCTTCCAATAAGTGGAAGCATCGTTTCCAGACTTTGGAAGCAATGCTTCTGATGGGCGGAAGCAAGGTTTCCAATGAGTGGAAACCAGGGGGCTATTTGAAGGGCTAAAAAGGCAGTTTTTGTAAAGAATGTTTTGATTGTA
>DFDY01000095.1 GCA_002368955.1 Bacteroidales bacterium UBA3816 | reverse complement strand
TCGAAGGTAACCTCAATCTGCGGTACTCCACGGGGTGCTGGTGGGATGCCTGCCAAGTGGAAGCGGCCGATGGTCTTGTTCTGGTTGGCCATGGGGCGCTCGCCCTGCAGCACGTGGATTTCCACCTCGGGCTGGTTGTCGGCAGCGGTGCTGAACACCTGGCTCTTCTTGGTGGGGATGGTGGTGTTGGCATCAATCAGCTTGGTCATGACGCCGCCGAGGGTCTCAATACCCAGGCTCAGAGGAGTGACATCGAGCAGCAGCACGTCCTTGACTTCGCCGGTCAGCACGCCGCCCTGGATAGCAGCACCCACAGCCACAACCTCGTCGGGGTTGACACCCTTGTTAGGCACCTTGCCAAAGAATTTCTCAACAATCTGCTGGATGGCGGGGATACGGGTGGAGCCGCCCACGAGGATAACCTCGTCGATATCGCTGTTGCTCAAGCCGGCATCCTGCATGGCCTTGCGGCAGGGCTCCAGAGTGGACTGGATAAGGTCATCGCAGAGCTGTTCGAATTTGGCACGGGTGAGGGTCTTCACCAAGTGCTGGGGCACGCCGTCAGCCACGGTGATGTAAGGCAGGTTAATCTCGGTCTGCTGGCTGCTGGAGAGTTCGCACTTGGCCTTCTCGGCAGCTTCCTTCAGACGTTGCATAGCCATGGGGTCCTTACGGAGGTCCATGTTCTTGTCGCGCTGGAACTCGTCGGCCAACCAGTCGATAATCTTGCGGTCGAAGTCGTCACCACCCAGATGGGTGTTGCCGTTGGTGCTCTTCACCTCGAAGACACCGTCGCCGAGGTTGAGGATGGATATATCAAACGTACCGCCGCCAAGGTCGAAGACGGCCACGTTCATATCCTTGTTCTTCTTATCCAAGCCATAGGCCAATGCGGCAGCTGTGGGCTCGTTAACGATACGGCGCACCTTCAGGCCTGCAATTTCACCAGCCTCTTTGGTAGCCTGACGCTGAGAGTCGTTGAAGTAAGCGGGCACGGTGATGACAGCCTCGGTGACCTCAGAACCCAGATAGTCTTCAGCAGTCTTCTTCATCTTCTGAAGAATGATAGCGCTGATTTCCTGCGGGGTGTAGAGACGGCCGTTGATTTCGACACGGGGAGTGTTGTTGTCGCCCTTGACCACCTTGTAGGGGACGGCGGCAATTTCCTTCTGCACCTGGTCGTAGGTCTCGCCCATGAAACGCTTGATGCTATAGACGGTGTTGTGAGGGTTGGTGATAGCCTGACGTTTAGCAGGGTCGCCCACTTTACGGTCACCGTTCTCGATGAAGCCTACCACCGAAGGGGTGGTGCGGTTGCCCTCGCTATTGGCAATGACAACAGGCTCGTTACCTTCCATGACTGATACACAACTGTTAGTTGTTCCTAAGTCGATTCCAATGATTTTACCCATAATATTCTATTTTTTTTATTTTCTTGTTGATACTTATGTTTTCCAATCCATCCTTTTAAGGAATGAATCCGACACCGTAAAAACAACTATCATGCCAACCGCCCTACCCTTTGGCCACTCTGACAATTTGTCACCCATCCGAATTATCCCCGACAACATAACCTGTCAGGCATGACACGTGACACAGTGCAACCGCACCAACGCCGCCCCGGGGCCGTTCCACCCCCGATTGCGGAACGGCCCCGGAACGGACACAGAGGGTACTTGCAACGTCTTTGCACCTGGAGCAGAGGGGAACAGAAAGGGCAGGGAAAGAACCGTGCGCCATAGTTGCCACCGTACTACACTTCGCTCCCGCCCTCACCACCCCTTTAGCCCACCGTCGTATGCTTCATTATTTTGCACCAATCCTTAATCAAGAATTAAAGCACCTATTAGCTTACGAACCAACCAATAATCGACATTTACCATCTTATATTTTTTGTATTTTTCGTATTTTTAGATGTTCCCAATACTCATGCCGAGCATACGAAACATCCGCACCTTTCGAATACGAACGGTGCGGATGTTGGCAAAATGGCAGTTGGAGTCGTCTACCGGCCCATGATGCTGTCTAGCATGACATTGAGGTCGTTCATAGACGTCAGGTTGGCTGGGTCGAGTGGGGCGGTGTAGTAATCTTGGGGGTTGGGAGCCGCCTCGCCGATTCCCTGACTCATCTCGCGGGCATTGGTGTAGTCCATCACCTCCTGTTCCTCGATTCCGATGGCCTTCATGTTGCGCCGGTTTTGGTAGCGCATGGTTGCGGCTGTGTATGAGCACCAGCCTCTCATAATGTGGATATTTTGGATATAATGTCTGGTCTTCTCGCTGCGGAGGCATTTCACAGCCCAAGTGCCACCCTCATAGTTGTCGGGATGATCCGCGATGTCGGTGGCGGCTTCGTTCACATTGGTCGTCCATTTGTTCCAATACTCTTCAATGGAGTGCATGACGGAAAAGCATTTCCCCACTTGGTCGATGAACTGTACGTTGCCCATGTTCTTCCATGTCTCGATGTTGTTGGAGAAGATGCTCTCGGCCGACTTGTCATACGACAGGAAGAAGAAGGTGACCACCTGATTCACCTTGGCATCGAGTACCTCATTGGGCATCAGCTCGAGTTCCTCGACGGGTTTGCTCAGCAACCAGGTGGCGACGCTGTCTGTCGGACCAAGTTCTTTTGCGTGATCGTCCAGGATACGGGCAAACTTCTCGATGTTGCTCAGCACCATCATGGCCGACAGTTTGCGGTCCTTGACGCGCTGGCGTTTCTCCAACAGAGTTGCAGAACCTATAGTGAAAATCAGCGAGATGGTTGTACCGATTACAATCATGACAATCTGCTTCCAGAAAGATTTCCTGGCGTCCACGCTTATTTTTGGAGGCTTGATAATAATGAGTTTGGACATGACTGAATCTTTTTTCCGGATGCAAAGATACGAGTTTTTCCCGACATGGACGAATAATCTGCACACCCCTATTGTAATAATAAGGCCAAAATCGGAAAACAGTTTTTTTTCTAACACCTTTTTTAACGCAGAAGAACACCGCAATACATTAGTGTCCAAGCACTGCTCTGTGCTGTCATAAAACAGTGACTATAATACAGCTACATGCACAAACACCTAAAAACTAGGTATTTTTTTTCTACAATCGACAAACCAAAGCCGTATGAACACCGTGTGATATGCCCCTCGGATGGACATTTTGCATCCATGTCACAATAAAAAGCAGCCGCTTGCGTTTATTTTTGCATATAAAATCTATGATAACGATGATTGAGCGACTATACGAAACATATCTTGCGTCGCGGCGGGTGACCACCGACTCGCGGCATATCACCCCCGGCTGCATCTTCTTTGCCTTCCGTGGGGAGACCTTCGACGGCAATACCTTCGCACCTCAGGCTCTCGACCAGGGAGCCGCCCTGTGCGTCATCAGCGACCCCCAATACAAAGTCGACGACCGCTGCATTGTGGTACCCGACGTGCTGGCCACCCTTCAGTCGCTGGCCAAAGTGCATAGGCAGCATTTGACAATACCCGTCGTGGGCATTACCGGCACCAACGGCAAGACCACCACCAAAGAGCTAGTCAACGCCGTACTGAGCCGCCGCTATCGCACCCATGCCACCGCTGGCAACCACAACAACCACCTTGGCGTGCCGTTGACGCTGCTGTCTGTCCCGGCCAATGCCGAGGTGGCCATCGTGGAGATGGGGGCCAACCACCCAGGCGAAATTGCCTTTCTGTGCGGCATTGCCGACCCCGATTTCGGCCTTATCACCAATGTGGGCCGGGCCCATCTGGAGGGTTTTGGCTCGTTTGAAGGGGTGATTAGGACCAAGACCGAGCTTTACCGCCATCTGGCTGCCAAGGGTGGCAAGGCCTTTGTGAACGCCAGCAATACAATTTTGGTACGCGAGGCTGCCGACTGTCACTTGGAGACCGTGGGCTACGGCGACTGCGAGGGGGCGCAGGTGCGCGGCCATCTGGTGGGCTCGGACCCCTATATGAAGTTCTATATGGAGGACGGCGACAATGTCTACAGCATTCAGTCGCAACTGCTGGGAAACTATAATTTCGACAACGCCATGGCCGCCGCTGCGGTGGGGCGTTTCTTCAGGGTCGACTACTGGGACATCAAGCAGGCCATCGAGGAGTACGTGCCTTCCAACAACCGCTCGCAGTTTAAGGAGACGGGCCGCAATGCCTTGATTTTGGACTGCTACAATGCTAACCCGTCGAGCATGAAGGTGGCCCTAGACAACTTCGAGGCTCTGCGGCGTGACAACAAGGTGGCCATGCTGGGCGGCATGAGAGAGTTGGGCATCGAGAGCCGGGCAGAGCACGAGAAGATTGTCGCACGGCTGACGGCTCGCGCCGACATGAGGGGCGTGCTGGTGGGTCCGGAGTTCCAGTTTGTTCAGGAGTTGGCCTCGCCCAGGCTGATGTGGTTTGCCGATGTGGAGGCCGCCTCGAAATTTTTTGAGCAAAACCCGCTCAGCGGCTGCACCATCCTGCTGAAAGGCTCCAACGGCACTCGCATGTGGGAGCTGGAAAAGGTGCTTTGAGAGGTATTTTTGTGTGAGACCAAGAGGGAAGAGGGTTATTCCTCGTCTGAGTCGATGCCGTGGGGCTGTAGGATGAACCCGCCGCACTGGCTGAAGGGGCGCGAGCCGTAGTACCCGATGGGGTTGTTGGCGATATAGGCCTGCATCACCTGCTCGAAACGCCGTTGCTGCTCCTCGGACGGGCGCTCGTCGCCCAAGAAGTTGTAGAGGAAGTAGTCGACATAGCCGTCTTCGGCAAACAGGACCACGCAGTGGCCGCGATAGGGTTTGTCCATTTGCAGCTGTTGTTCCTCCATTTCCTCGGCAATCCCTTGAAGAAATAATCTCCAAGTGAGGATGAATTGCACCAAATCTTTGTCGTTGCGCACGAGTCCCCAGTCCTCGTAGGTCTTGCTGGCGGTGTCGAAGGTCCAAGCAGGGCGGTAGACAACGTCGCGCAGGTGCTTTTCGTCGAGGCCTTCGGCTTGTGCTTGCTGGTGGGTCAGCACCCGCTGGACGCGGTTTTTATGGACAGGCATAGCGGTAAAGAGAGAGTCGGAGATTTCGATTTGCTCTACCTCGGGCAGTGGGGCGGAAGAGGGGAGGGTGAGCACCTGCACGTAGTCCTCCACAGCGGCACCGATGCTGTCGAGGCTGTGCTGTGGCGAAACGACGATGTATTGCAGAGGCGTATCGTAGGCGTGAAGGTTGCGGAAAGAGCGATTGGCGCGGAGGTCGACGAGTTGGATAGAGGTTTCGCGAATATAAAGTGTGCGGAGGCGGGGATTGTGGGAGAGGTCGAGCTGGGTGATGCCTGGGGCGAAGATGCAGAGCAGTTCTTCAAGTTGGGGATTGTGGCTGATGTCAAGGGTGCGCAACTGATTATAGCTCACTTGAAGCACTTTGAGGGCAGGATTGTGGCTGATGTCCAGTGTGCGGAGGGGTGTTTCAATGGCGACCAGCTGTTTGAGTTTGCTATTGTGGCTCAGGTCGAGCTGCTGGATGGGGTTTTCGCCACAGATGAGTATGATAAGATTGGGGAAAAGCTGGATGCCGTCTAGGGATTGAATGTTCTTTTTGTGGCAGTCGATGAGCTGTGTGGCACGTCCGAGAGGGGTGATTTCGACCCATTCTTCGGTATGGCGGAGGCGGCGAGAAGAGTTTGCGGGCTTGACAAAGTTGTTTTCCAACAGGTAGCTGCGGAAGTTGCTGTCGGGCACCCTGGCCACTTCCACGGCGCTGCCGCCCTCCAACTGCGGCTGCACCGAGGCGCAGCCGCAGCAGAGCAGCATCAAAACGATGAAGATGGCAAGTTGCCGCATAGGTTACTGTAACTTGTAGTAAATAGGAATCACATACTTCGAACGCACAGGCTTGCCCTTGAATGTGGCAGGCTGCCATTTCGGCATGGACTTCACCACCCGCAAAGCCTCATCGTCGCACTCGCCACCAACACCACGCAACACAGTGGCCTCCGCTATGCTGCCATCGGTTTCAACAACAAACTGCACATACACCTTGCCTTGCACATTATCGGCCTTGGCCTTTTCGGGATAGACAACCGACTTGGAAATATAATCGGCCATAGCCTCAGAACCTCCCGGATATTCAGCCAATGCAAACCCAACGTCTGGGTCTTCCTCGTTCCACCACGACAATGCCGTTGTGTCGTTGCTCCATGCCACATCATACCACCGCGCCACCGTGCTGTCGTCACGGTTCACCATAGGTATAACCAAATATTTCACCGGTTGTTCAAGTCCTTCAGCAAAGTGCACAGCCTCAGCCGAATCGGCAAACACCTTGTGGTTTTCCACCTCTTCGAGCGGCAACAGCACACCCATAAACTCGCGTTCCACCAGTTGTCCGTCGCGGTAGGTGTCGAGGAACGGCAACACCTCATACCTGCCGTCGGGGATAGCCGCCTGTTCCTGCGCAGGCTCTTGGTTCTTACAATTGGCAAATAGCAGCAATGCTGCCACGGGCAAGGCGGCCAATGCCTTGACCCAGCCTTTGTGGGATTTCGGTTGTTTCATCATGGTAATACGATTTTTAATTGTTGAAAAATGGAAACTATTGACTATCGGGACATACTGCATCCCTGTTATTTGACAATAAAGCAAACGGAGGTAGCTCTTGTATTCTCCCTCGCTGCCCTGTTGCAGCACCGCCTCGTCGGCCAGGTATTCATGCACCTCGCGCAAATCGCGTCCATACAGCCACACAAACGGGTCGAACCACAACAGGCAGCACGCCAGCTGCACCAACAGAATGTCCCAACTGTGCCCCTGTGCCGCGTGCAGGCGCTCATGCTTCAGCACCAGCTGCAGCTCGGCATCGGACATACCGCCTCGCCCTGCCACGATATAGCGAAAGAAAGAAAACGACGGCTCCTCCCTGTCGGTCACAGCCTCATGGAAGTGACCATGAAGAACAAACTCATACTTGCGCAACTTG
>DFDY01000168.1 GCA_002368955.1 Bacteroidales bacterium UBA3816 | reverse complement strand
TCGGAAACCTGAATTATCAAATGTAGTAACAGCCCACGCTATAAGCGTGAAGCCATTATACAACCTTGATAATTCCACTTGAAAAGTTCCGACGTTCTCAAGTACAAGGAAGCATAACGCTTCTATTAAAAATCTTTCGGCATGAGCCTTTCGCTCAAAACCGATTGCAAAGATACGACTTTTTTCTCATATAGATAAAAAAAGAACAAGTATCGGCAAAAAGTTGTATCTTTGCAGCATGTTTTGATATAGAATCCTGCCGATAATGGAGATAGACAATCTATTGGAATTCGAAAAACGCAAGGACCTGCGCCAATGGCTGCAGGCACACCACACCGTGGCCACCCACTGCTGGGTAGCGACTTATCGTTCTCGTGATCCAAAAGGCAAGAGCCTCCCCTACCATGAGGTGGTGGAGGAGACGCTTTGCTTTGGCTGGATAGATTCCACGCTCAAGCGGTTGCCCGACGGGCGGTTGGCCCAGAGGCTCTCTCCTCGCCGCAAAGGCAGCCACTGGACAGAGCTGAACCGCCAACGGGTCCGCAATCTCGGTGACCAAGGGCTGATGACTCCGGCCGGATGGGCTGCTTACCAAGCGGGATTAGACCCAAACAATAGTTGACAATCAGTTCGCGGCCGCTTGTTTCACTAGTCGTTGTCCTAGGGCAAAAGCGTTCTCCAAATCTTTGGGAAAATGTTCGTCACGATAGCGGCGCTTCTCCTCCTCGCTGAAATAGGTGAAGGCATAGCGCGAGTAGTCGGCAAACTGATAGGTGTTGCAGGTGTAGAGGGTCTCGCTGTGGCCAAAGTTTTCTTCCAATTGCTTGGCGCAGGTGCCCAACAGCGTGGGGTACTGCCACTCGGGCATGGCCTGCTCAGGAATGTTCATAGTGAAAATCATGGCCGTCTGCTTTTCAATGATGGGACGGCGGCGTTGGCCCTGCTCGTCATAGTCATAGGTGAAGTTGGGTAATACCAGCCGTTCCATGAAGGCGCGTGTGGCCCCTGTGGGGTAGCTGAAGTAGACGGGCGAACCGATGACAATCACGTCGGCCTGGCGAGCCTTTTCCAGTATGGGTCGCAGAGAGTCTTTGATGGCACAAACGCCATCGGTCTTGGCATTCTTCAGCTGGCAGGCAAAGCAGCTGCGACAGCCGTGGAAGTCGATGTCATAGAGATTTACCAATTCGGTTTGGGCACCGGCCTCTTCGGCTCCACGCATGGCACTGCGCAGCATCTGGGCGGTGTTGTTGTTCTTTCGGGGACCCCCATTGACAAAGAGGGCCTGGATGTTTTTTGTTGTCATGATGATATTATTTTTTCAAGTTAAAAACACATTGATGGCCGGGTGTACGGTAGCATGAGTTACAAGAAATGCAGCGCGATGGGGCAGCATTGCCCTGCAGCCACCGGTTGGGCAGGTCGGGCTCGCACACAAGCGGGCGCGAGAGACTTACAAATGATATATTGGTGTTGTCCAGCACCTGATTGATGAAATCCACACTGCGCAGTCCGCCCACCAAAGCCACCGACACATCGAGCGTGGTGGCTAGCGCCGTAGCCGCTGAGAGGAAACTGCCTTCATTCGCCCCGGCACGAATGCCCTGCCGCGAAGTGCCGTTGGCACTCACTTCGATGGCATCGACTCCTTCCACTAGCCGACAAGCCTCAAGAAAGCCCTGTTGGGTCAGTCCTCCCGGAAACTCGTCGCTACAATTTATCTTCATGGTGACGATAAAGTCATCTGAAGTATGGGAGCGCATCGCTGCCAGTATGGCAGGCAGTATATGAGCACCCGCATAGCGGTCGGCACGGTGGTTGAAAAGTGGCGAGATGAACTTGCTGAGATAGAAAAAATGGGCTGCATGGATTTGCACTCCGTCGTACCCGGCTTTTTCGGCACGCTGTGCAGCATGGCCAAAGGCTTCCACCAGCTGGTCTACCTGAAGGGTGGTAAGTGTATCGATTGGGCCGTCAACCAGGGCCGTCTGCAGCAGTATGGGACACCCTTGGCGGTGGACAGCCTCTGTGAGTCGGCAATGCCCTTCAATGAAACTTTCGTCATAGAATTTGCATTCGCCCCCAATGCTGGCATCATCCGACGCAATGGATGTGAGACCCGTGACAATGAGTCCCACCCCACCGGCGGCCAAAGAACGATAGGTCTCGACAATGGGAGTGGTCACCCTGCCGTCCGTGTCGGCCAAACCCAGCCATGTGGCAGAGCGCCAGAGGCGGTTGCGCAGAGTTGTGTGGCGCAGTATGGCCCTATCAAACAGTGTTTTATTTGCGTAGTGCATAGTCTCAATTCTTTTTGCAAAGATAATTCATTTGGGTATTATAAACAAATAGTGCCATAGTGATAATTTTCGCGGTAAGGCTCTATTTCGGTCGTTCCGTACCCACTCCCCACTCGTTTCCAACCCGTTTCCGACACGTTATTTTAGCGAGTAGATAGCGAGGGGGGCAGGCAACCAGGAGCGGAGAAGGAGCCGTATTTGGTCGGCCAGTTCTTGCTGCTTCATCTGATAGGTGTGGCCGGTATGCTCTATGAAGATAAGTTTGTTACGGTCAGCAGTGGGCATGTGGCTATTGATAAGCGTAAGGAAACCGGCAGGATCGCCATCGGTAAAGTTGTCATAGGTACCTATCAGCAGGGCACCGGTGTGAGTGATGCACTCCACTTGTGAAAAATCGCCCTCATGGGTGTGGACATTGTTGAGCAGGCCGCTCCAAAGCCAGTCGTAGGCGGTGGCAATCTGACAAGTGACCCAGCCCATCAGCGGAAAGGGGAGCATCTCCTGGCCACGCCCTTCGGCAAAAGCGGTACGAACAAATTGGCGTGCGGCATCGGAGACAGTCGAGGTCATATAGTCAACGTTGGCAGGGCTGAGCAGCAGAAAGTGCTCGACCCGGGTGTCGTGGTGGCGCGAGAGGTAATAAATCACCTTGTTGGCACCCAACGAGTGACCCGCCAACACGATATGGCTGTAGCCCTGACGCTGGGCATAGTCAACCCAAGCACACACATCTTCGTCGGCATCGGAGAAACGCTCGTTCCACGAGCCAATCACTTCCTCCCGACCAGTGACGAGGTTGGGAGTTCGAATGGAGCCAACGGCATCGCAAGTTTGGGCATAGATGAAATCGATGCCGGCCGCATTGAGTGTGTGGCCGATATTATGATAAAAGGGGTTGCTGTAGAAGTTGCCGTGTATGCCTGTAATGGCAATGAGAGCGGTGTCGGCAGAACCACTTTGAAAGAGAGCACCGTCGAGCAGTATGCCACGAGTAGTTTGAGTATGAATGTCTTGCATAGAAGATCTCCTTTTGTTTGGGAGTGCAAAAGTACGCTCTTTTTGACTCACAGCCAAATGGTTGCATAGCGATAATTTTCGCGGTAGGGCCTAATTGGAATATTTTTCGTACCTTTGCAATTCCTATTATGTACAACAAAAAGATACCTGTAAACATCGAATGCGGTTTCCGCGTGGCACTTGAAGTGATGGGCGGCAAGTGGAAACCATATATCATTTATGAACTCTTGGACGGTCCCCGCCGCCCCAGCGAGCTGCACCGGGCCATCCCCGAGGCTAGCGACCGAGTGCTGACCCAACAGCTGCGCGAACTGCTGCAATACGGAGTGGTGGAGCGCAAGGTGGTGAACCCCATTTGCAAGCACTCCGAGTATTCGCTCACGGAACTTGGCACTCGCTGATCCCTATAATAGAACAGATGCGCGAATGGGGAAATCAATTTCGCCCCCGGCTAGAGGAGATACTGTAAGAAACGACCGAGAAGGAATAGTGACACTCAACCGATGATTTTCTCCAGCTGTTTGCGGGTGGCTTGCGGGAGCAGGTGCGAGAGATGTTCCATGATGCGCTGAAAGGATTCCTCTGGCGTGCGGGGGCAGTGGCAGGCCTCGCGGCCATAGAGCTGCTCGGGGGTGGTAAGGAGCGACCAGCCCCAGCCATAGGGATGGCCGTGTTTGTCATGGGGATAGACAAAATCTTCTGTCACCACCCAGCAGGCGGCCTGCAGACGAGAGACGTAGGCATCGAAACGGCTGCGCATCTTAGGACCAGTGAAACCACAGGCGGCACGAAACTCGCGCGTAATCATGCTGCGATTGGTGCGGAGGATGAGCAGGATGGTGTCCTCGATAGTGCCCTCCTCGGGTTTGGGGTGGCGGCTGCGCCGATAGTTGCAGAAATCGGGCCACCAGTCGAGGGTGATGAATCCGGCCTTGCCGGCAAAGAATTTGCCGTAGACACAATTGCCTTCTGTAACAATAGTCCCCTTCCATTTCCAAAGAGCCCATTCCCAACCGCCGTCGGGCAGAAGATGATAGCGGCAGGAGGGGTCGACCAGTTCGTCGCCCGAAAAGCCTGAGATGCCGCAATCGAACAAAGGGAGAAATCCCATGTGCTGAATGGTGTCCATCATCTCGGGACAGTTAGTAACCTTTTCCATGGCTGGGCTATTGCTCGGGCACGACTGCAAAATAGTTGAGCGGCTCGGTCTGGCTGGCATTGATAAGGCTGTGGCTGTGGCCTTTGGGACAGTAGTGCGCCTGACCGGGGGTGAGGGTTTCCTCGCCGTTGTCGTAGAGGCAGCGGGCAAGGCCGCTGAGGATGTAGATAATCTCACTTGAGGTGTCGTGACAGTGATAGCCGATGGTGCAGCCGGGTTCCAGGGTACCAAGCATTATCTTGTTGGTGCCATCGTTCACTATGCGGGTTTTGGTGACACCCTCGCCCCCTTTGAAATTGGGCAGGAGGGACAACTCTATGTTATTAAAATCGATAACCATTTTTTATGTGCATTTTGGAACTACAAAAATACATTTTTTTTTTGACACAAATGATTATTGGTACCATATAGGTGGGTACGGAGGGTGGTGAAGACAGTAAAGAAGAACGTGGCAAATAATGCAGAGCCAACGGATTGCAACATTGGCCGAATATTTTTTTTTGCAATCGAAATAAATGTAGTAACTTTGCACTTTGATTTTCACTGAAAGATATGCTACAGACAGACGACAACCCTCCCTCAATCCTAGCCCTTGCTTCCACACAGGGACAGCCCGCAGAAAACATGCCCAAGGATGAGTTTACCCAGACCCTTTTGGAAAGCGACAGCGTTTCGCGCGCCGTGAAGGACAGCATTGCCAATATGGACCTCCAAGACGTAAAAGGCCTCTTCACCGGCGAGAACACCCTGCTCCGCGATGCGATGGACTATGGTTTTCAGATGTTCATTGGGTTCATTCCAAAACTGATTGGTGCCATTCTCATTCTATGGATTGGCTTCAAGTTTATCAAGGTCATCAAGAAGTCTATCAACCGGGTGCTGGAGAAACGACATGCCGAGTCCAACATCAAGGGGTTCTTCTCTTCTCTGATAGACGTGCTGCTGAAGATTCTCTTTATCATCATGGCCATGGATGTAATCGGCATCAAGGCCACCTCGTTCATTGCCATTCTCGGTGCTTTGGGTCTTGCCGTGGGTATGGCTTTGCAGGGCACCTTGCAGAACTTTGCCGGAGGAGTGATGATATTGATGCTGCACAACTTCAAAGTGGGCGACTATATTGAGACAGGCGAGTTCAAAGGCTATGTACGCGAAATCCGCATCTTCAACACAACCATTCAGCCCTTTAATGGCCGCAGTATTATTGTGCCCAACAGCGAGTTGTCCAACAAGACCATCATCAACCACACCCGAGAACCAATAATTCGTCTCGATGCCGTGGCCAGCGTGGCCTATGGCAGCGACTTGGACCATGTGAAAGAGGTGCTGAAAGAGGTGGTGGACAACGACCCGCTGATTCTGCATGAGCCCAAGGCTCCCACCATCGCCGTTAAGGAACTGGGCAGCAGCTCGGTGGACTTCGCCTTGTGGCTGTGGGTAAAGGTGGAAGACTACTGGACCGTTTGGATGCGGCTGAGCGAAAATATTTACAAGGCATTTTATGCCAACAATATTTCCATACCATTCCCACAACTGGATGTGCACCTAGACCCAGCCTCGCCAAAGGCTCCCCAGACTGCCAAAACTGAAATGGTGCATGTGCCCGACATTGAATCCCTACCCCAAAACCAAGGTTAATTTCACATGAAGAAACAAGTTTTTTTTCTGCTATTGCTGTTGTTCTCTGCTGCGCTCTCAAGGGCTCAGCATTATGAGGCCGAACTTTCCGACTCTGCTTTCGCCAGCGTACTCACTTGCGGACCAGGAGAGGAGTTCTACAGTTCATTTGGCCACAGTGCCCTACGCATCTGTGACTCAACTATTGGTTTAGACCTAGTCTACAACTACGGCACTTTCGATTTCAACATGCCTCATTTCTACTGGAGTTTCGCCTGCGGCAGGCTGAACTACAGTCTCAGCCGCACAGACTTTGAGTCTTTCCTCTTTGAATATTCCTACGAAGGCCGAGCCGTGTGGGAGCAGCAGCTGCGCATCAGCAACCAAGAGCTGAACAACCTATTCATCCTGTTGGAGCAGAATTACCTGCCCGAGTATCGCTACTACAGTTATGATTTCTTCCGCGACAACTGCGCCACGCGTGTGCGCGACATGGTGGTCAACTGTCTGGACCACCGCAGGCTGAGCCCCAAAGTGGTGACGGACACCAATCTCTCTTTTCGCGACATAGTTTACAAAAGCACCGAGAAGAATCTGCTTTGGTGGCGGCTGGGTGTGGATATTGCTTTGGGCCAACGTTGCGACCACCGTTGCAGCAACTATGAGTATATGTTTTCTCCCCTTGAGATGATGGGCCAACTGGACACCATGAAAGTCAGCGACACGCAGCAGCCACTTGTCAACCCCGCACAACAATTACTCGCAGAGACTAGACCGCCCCTTGCCCGCAGCATTTCCCCTACCCTTTTATTCTGGGTACTATTCTTTGTAGTGTTGCTCCTCACATTGTTGGAATGGCATAAAACATGGCGGCTCAACTGGTTGGATGCCATTATCTACGGCGTCACTTTCGTTGTGTCGGTGCTGGTTATCTTCTTGTGGTTCTTCACTGAACATTATTGCACCAAGCCCAATTTCAACATCCTATGGGCTTCGCCACTATTCCTCTATTTCGCCATAGCCCAACGCCGCAGCAAGCAGTGGATCATTTGCCTCCAAATGGTGATGCTGCTAGCCGCCATGGTCATGACGATAGGACCGCTCCCACAACAACTCAACGCAGCCATACTGCCCATCTCGCTCATCCTCTTCTGCCGTCTGTTGGCCGACCTGCGTCACCGTGTGCGATAGGGCTATTGGATGCGAACACGCGGGTCAAGGATGCCGTAGAGGATGTCGGTGATGATGTTGATGACGATAAGCAACACACAAATAAACAGGATAGAACCCATCACGACGGGGAAATCATATTTGTCCAGACCGTCGACAATGACGATACCCATGCCCTTCCAGTCGAAAACATACTCTACAAAGACCGCACCAGCCAACAATCCAGCCAGCCAGCCTGAAGCCGATGTGACCACTGGGTTCATCGCATTGCGCAGGGCATGACGGAAAACCACTCTCCTGTAGGGCAAACCTTTGGCACGTGCCGTGCGGATGTAGTCCTGCGAAAGGGCTTCCAACATGCTGTTTTTGGTCAACTGGGTGAGAGTGGCCAATGGCCTGATGCCCAAGGTGAGGGCCGGGAGAATCAGATTCTTTAGGTCTAAGTATTCGCCAGTGCCATAGTCATCAACGGTGTACAGATTGCCAAACATGTTCAGGTGGGTATAGTCGGCCAACACATAAGCAAAAAACCAAGCGATAAGGATAGCCGCAAAGAACGAGGGGAGCGACATGCCCAACGTGGAGAGCACCAACGTGAGGCGGTCTACCCAACTGTCTTTATACAAGGCCGAAAGAACACCGAGAAAGATGCCCAATAGGAGAGCAATGGAGAGTGCCACCACTGCCAGCAAGGCGGTTTGAGGGAAGGCAGAGGTTATTATCTCCGACACCTTTCGCTTGGACTGGTAGCTGCGCCGCAGGTAGGGGGCTTTGAGAACCACTGAGGTGTGCCCGGCTGTGAGCAACGTGGTGTAGGGCGCATACTTATCTTCAGCAAGAAAGAAAAAATTCTCAGGGTCGCTATTATTATGGAATGAAATGGGCAACAGGTCGTTGAGATAGTTTAGGTATTGAATTCCCACGGGTTTGTCTCTTCCCAAATCTTTATTGATGATGGCAATGCTCTCCTCGTCTGCCCGCTGGCCAAGCATCATTCGCGCCGGGTCGCCAGGCAAGATGTTGAAAAGAAAGAACACCAAGGTCACCACTCCCAGCAATACCAGAAGTCCATAAAGCAGTCGTTTTAAGGTATAGCGGAGCATGTTACCTTATTATTTCAATCCCCTCACAACCGATTTCTTGGCAACGAAGTCTTTCAGGTAGTAGGGCTCAAAGTAGGCTACATCTTCTACTTGATTGTTCTGTAGTTTTTGCATGGCTATGCGCAGCATGCCTGTGGCTGAAATGTGAAAATCGGAGGCATATTTCGCATTAGGGTGAACGCCCAAAATCTCGCGAGTCTTCTCGGCCCCATCACCGAAAAATGTCACTTCGCTATTTTCAAGATAAGTTTCGTAGATGCCGGGAACAATAATATCGGCATCGACTGGTTTGACCTCACCCTTAGGGCTGTAAATAGCGGCATAACACTCCATGCGGCGAGCGTCTATCATGGGGCATACCAAGCCGTTATATTCAGGATGGGCAGCATAATATTGTGAAGCCATTCCCTGCAAGGTGGGCACGGCAATGAGAGGTTTGCCTAGGGCATAGCACAGCCCCTTGGCAGAGCTGACCCCAATACGTAGCCCCGTATAGCTGCCCGGACCACTGGACACGCAGACAGCATCTAACTGAGCAGGACGGACTTCGCACTGCTTGAGGATCTGGTCAACGAAAGGAGATAACTTGGACGAATGGGCATTCTGCTCATCGGAATGCATTTCTGAAAGGACTTCGCCGTCACGGGCCAGGGCAACGGAGCAGACGGGTGTGGCAGTTTCTAGAAGAAGTAAAATCATGATAATTGCTATAAGTCTACTTTCTGCGACGTGGAATATAAGGGGCGTGTTTGGGTTGATAGGCAATCAAGCCTTGATCGCCAGAAAAGATTTCCACATCGCCTAATGAACAATAATATTCTGCAACATCTACAATGCTTGCATCGCCTAGAGAAAGAACATCAACAGTTTTCAACCATCTATCTGTAAGTCTTCTTAACCCATCGGGACTCCATAGTTCTTTCTGATTAGAAAATGCAACCCACGGTGAGTTGTTGTCTATGGAATTGTTGATGATTTTTGATAATTCTATTGCAAATTTTCGTCTATCGCCTCGAATATGAGTGATATGGTTGCCTGTTTCGATGATTGAGGCCAAAGGCAAGACAAAATAGGTTCCTAGACCATTTTCCTCGCTAATTTTTTCATTAACTCGACCATAATCCCAACGGTTATCATCTGGTCCGCATGTTTCAAAATCTGGCATTTTAAGCCAAACACAAAGAATGCTAGTGTCTAATATAAGATATTTATGCCTAGCAATACTCATAGCACTCCCTCCGTCATTAATCCTCCAACACTATTATGGGCTAATAATTTGGGCAAGTTCTCTTTCTCCTCGACTGGTTCCACAACGCTGCCACCAGTTTGACCATCTCTCTTGACAAAAAACACGATAGGAAGCATATCTATACCCAAATTGTCAATCATGACAGGATTGTGGGTGGTACATAATACATCAATACTCCGTTCATTACCCAAATTCTTTAACATCGTTATTAATTCTTTTGTTCTTGAAGGATGCAATCCATTATCAATTTCTTCAACTATAAGCAGACTGCCTTGAGGCCGAGTCATCATGGCAGTGGCAATGGCCAAAAAGCGCAATGTACCATCCGACATACTGCGGGAATCAATAGTTGTCTCCTCTCCATCTCTCCACTGCTCTTTACACAACAACATGGCGTCTGTACCAAACGGTCCATACTTTTCCGTCCACACACGTTTGACATCTTTCTCTGGCAACGGTTTTAGATATCTTGTAAGTTTTTCTTCAACTTGGATGCGTTTTGCTTCGTCCATAGCCGAAAGCACCCCAGCCATATTGGAAGCATCTGATTTGAGTGTCTCGGATAAAGATGAGTACCCACGCATATTATTGGGAACCGGATTTAGCACAAAAATATTTGAGAGTTCTTGCTGAACGAATGATACTCCATCTTTAATATACTTTAATACATCCTTAGACCCCATTTGCGAAAGGACTGAAGAAACACGTGAAAACTGGTATGTTTTTTCTGGACCTTGTGAACTTCTTCTTGATAATACATCGACATATGGTTTTGTAATATCTGTAAGATAACCCCGAAATAGATTATCAGACTTTGGCTTCCTTTCAGGGTGGGATGAATCTAATGAATATGTTAACACAGAATTAGATTGGTCCACTTGCACTAGAGCCTCCTTGTCAATATACACCCTTTTATCATCAGCGATACGGAGTTCAATGGAATAATGATATTCTATGCTATGAATATCCCTTGCAACGACAACGGTTAAAGTTGCAAATCGTTTCCCTTTGCGAATCAACCACTCTCTACCTCCTCTAATCTCGTTAATAACAGTCTCAACAGGTTTGCCTGTAGCCAATTGCGATAAAAAATAAAATGCATCTAAAAGATTGGACTTACCTGATGCATTCGTCCCAATTAATATTGTCAACGGGTCAAGATAGATTGTGGATGGAGAAAAACTCTTCCAATTCGTTAATCGTAATTCCTTAATCATACCAAACTCTATTACAAAATGGATATAACACTACCGCATATCGATAACTACGATGCCAGGGTTGGCTTTGGTATCGTAGACAAAGTCGGCATCGGCGGCGGTGGCATTCTTGAAGTTACTCACTGTGTACTCGCTGCGGGAGGAGTCGTAGTTGTGCTGTTCCAGTTTCTTCAGTTGGCCATTTTTGTCAACATAGATACGGATTTTGTGATAGCTACGGCCTTTGTTGGGCTGCAGGTCGATGATGGAGGTGCCGTTTTCCTCCTCGCGGATGAATTTAGCACGGTAATTCTTACTATAGTTGGCCAACAGACGAGCCGGATTGGTCAAGTCATCATCGCTGTCGGCTATCGGCGTAACAACAACCTCCTTGGCCGACTTGTTGACCTGCCAGACAGACTTGCCGTCGCAATAAATATCTACTGAACCAGCCTTAACACGGTAGCGCGGAGCATTGTATAGCACGTCTGCCTTTTGGCGGAATGTCTCTTTCTTATTGGCGTCGTAGTTTACCACCGTAACGGTGAACGAGACCGTGCCCGACATCTTGGCCGAAGCCTTCTTGATGATAGTGGTAGCATTCTGATCCACAGTGCCATTGGCGGTATGGGTCAGTTGGGCGTATGATGCCGATGCACACAGGAGGGCGGTGAATAATAATGCAACTAACTTTTTCATACTTCTATGATTCTATTTATTAATGAAGATTCTGACCGATGATGTTCATGAACTCCTCTCGGGTCTTGGGGTCTTTGATGAAGGCTCCGGTGAAGTCACTGGTAGTGGTTACACTGTTCTGCTTCTGCACACCGCGCATCGACATGCACATATGTTGGGCCTCAATCACCACGGCAACACCGAGGGGATTCAGCGTATTTTGGATGCAGTCCTTAATTTGTCGAGTGAGTCTTTCCTGCACCTGCAAACGGCGTGCATAGGCATCTACAATTCGTGGTATCTTGCTCAACCCCACGATGGTCCCGTTAGGGATATAGGCCACATGGGCTTTGCCCACGAAAGGCACCATGTGATGTTCACAGAGCGAGTAGAGCTCGATATTCTTCACCACCACCATCTGCTTGTAGTCCTCATGAAAGAGGGCCGACCGCAGGATTTCCTCGGGGTCGAGGTCGTAGCCGTTGGTGAAGAAAAGCATTGCCTTGGCAATGCGCTCTGGTGATTTCAGCAGTCCTTCGCGATTAGGGTCTTCGCCCAGCAGTCGGAGGATTTCTTTATAGTGCATGGCCATCTCAGCCACACATTTCTCGTCATATTGGTCTATTTTCAGATAACCTTTTTCTGTTTCGCACATACAATTTGATTTATGTCAATATAAGGCTGTTTTATTTAGTACGTTTTGTTGCTAAAACTTGCTATTCTATGCTCAAGAGCAGCCCCTTCAGGTATTCACCCTCGGGATGATAGATGCTGACGGGGTGGTCCATGGCATGGGGCAATTGGCGCACGATGCGCACTTTTCTGTTGGCATTGGCGGCAGCGGTGAAACACATGGTCTGAAAGTCGTCGCGACTGACGGCCTGCGAGCAGCTGAAGGTGAAAAGCAGTCCGCCAGGACGGATTTTCTCCATGGCCTTCTGGTTGATATTGCGGTAGCCTTTCAAGCCTTGCTGTAGACTGCGATGATTCTTGGCAAAGGCGGGCGGGTCGAGGATGATAAGGTCAAATTGGTCGCTCACGGTGTCCAGATACTGCAGCACGTCGGCAACCACTCCCTTATGGGGTGCTTGGGTACCATAGTTCAAGAGCACATTGCGGTTGCACAATTCGATGGCTTTCTTGCTTATATCCACTGTCTCCACATAGCTGGCACCACCTTTCAACGCGCCAAGGCTGAAACCGCCTGTGTAGCCAAAGCAATTCAGCACTCGCCGTCCTTGCGACAAGGTGGAAACCAGATGGCGGTTCTCGCGCTGGTCTACAAAAAAACCCGTCTTCTGTCCTTCAAAGAAGTTTATCAGCAGGCGGTTGCCGTCCTCACAAATTTCCCATTCCTTGGGTTCCACGCCCCAAATATAGCCATCCTCTGTCCCACCGCCGGGAATTGTGGTGGAACTCTTGTCAAAGATGGATTTCAAGGGCAGCTCCTCGGCAAAAAGTTGTGCCAAAAGGGGAAAAGTGCGATGCATTCCTACACTATGCGCCTGCAAAACCAGCACTCCGTTGTAATAGTCAGCAACCAGTCCGGGGAGATAATCGCCCTCAGCATGAACCAAGCGGAATACATTTGTCTCCTTCAAGTCAAAGAAACCCAACCGTCTGCGATACTCCACCGCCTGATGGACACGCTCACGCCAAAACTCGGGGTGGGCTTCGGGGTCCACGTCGGGTGTGTCGAAACTGAGCACTTTGCAGATGATGCTCTCGTCTTGGAAATGTCCTGCTGCCAACCACTTGCCGTCAGCCCCATACACATCCACCATGTCGCCCTCCTGCGGATTGCCCACACGCTTGCGCACCGCCCCAGAGAAAATCCATGGGTGACGGCGCAGGACGGCTTTGTCTTTGCCCGGGGCCAGTATCAACGATGGGCGGCTCACCTCTTCAGTTGTTTAATTGTTTCGGCAGGATTGGCCGATTTAAACACCGAACTGCCAGCCACCAGCACATCGGCTCCGGCCTCGAACAGCAGATGGGCATTCTCGGTGGTCACGCCGCCGTCCACCTCAATGAGGCATTGCGGATTCTTCCTATTGCACAGGTCGCGCAACTGCCGAACCTTGTTATATGTGTTCTCGATGAATGTCTGTCCACCAAAGCCGGGATTGACCGACATGAGCAGCACCACATCACACAGTTGCACTGTGTCCTCCAACAGCATCACTGCCGTCCCTGGATTGAGCACGGTACCACACTGCATTCCAGCATCCTTAATGGCGTGGAGGGTTCTATCAAGATGAGTACATGCCTCGTAGTGGACGGTCAGGATGTCAGCACCGGCCGCCTTGAAATCATTGACATAACGCCCTGGGTCCATAATCATTAGGTGGACATCCAGCGGTTTCTGCGCATGTTTCTTAATATGCTTGATCACCGGTTGGCCAAAACTGATGTTGGGGACGAATATGCCGTCCATCACGTCTACGTGCAGCCAGTCGCACTCGCTGGCATTCAGCATTTCTACGTCGCGCTGCAGGTTGCCAAAATCGGCAGAAAGGAGGGAAGGAGATATGAGTTTCATTTAGAGTTTGAGTTTTTCAAAATTACGACCATACACACCTTGGGTCTTAGAGACTGAGATAAAGGCATCCTGGTCAATGCGGTGGATTATTTGCATCACATGAGGCTTGTCGGTCTTATGCACCATGACGATGAGCACCGGACGCTGCTGATGGCTGTAGCAGCCCTCGGCATCGAGCAGGGTGGCACCACGCCCCACTTCTCTGGTGATGGTGTCGCCTATCTCGTTGTTTTTCTCCGAGAAAACCATTATCTGGTATGACTGCTTATTACCGTCCAGCACCATGTCCAGCACGTAAGTCATTGTGACCATGACAATATAGCCGAAAATCACATTCTCAATCTTGTGGGAAACGAAGAATGAACTTCCGATGATGAAGATGTCAAGATACATGATGACTTTACCGGGGGAAATATTGTAGTATTTGCTCAGAATCAGCGCAATAATGTCAGTACCGCCCGAGTTGGCTCCTCTGGAAAAGGTGAGGCCTATACCTGCACCACACAGGGCACCACCGATAATTGCACACATAAAACCGCCGAACTGGCTGACGTCAAAGAGAGTCTCCACATGCAGCACCTGCTGCCAAAAAATGAAGCTCAGAGAGGAAATAATGATGCCGTAAATAGTGTTGGCTCCAAATTTCGAACCTAGGAACTTAAAGCCCACCAGCACTAATATGGCGTTAATAATCAAGCTCATGACACCGATGGGAATTTTGATTCCCACTGCATAATAGAGCACCGAACATATACCGCTCACGCCTCCACCCACTATCTTGGCCGGAAGCATCACTGCCGACCAGGCAAAGGTATACAAAAGTATGCCTAGCGTAATGATGAAATAGGAAAGGACTATTTGATGTTTCTTCTTAAATATCTGCATTTTAATAGGTATACTTTAATCGTTAATAGAAACACCGTAGTCGCGGGCTCCAAAGATGGAGGTACCCACGCGTATCAGCGTGCTGCCCTCTTCCATGGCGATGTCATAGTCGTGAGACATTCCCATTGAGATTTCCTTGAATTCAGGGTGGCCAACAAAATATTTTTCAGCCAGTTGGTCGCGATAGGAATGCAGCGTGCGGAACTCCTGCCGCACCAAGTCGCGATTGGGGGTGTTGGTGGCCATGCCCATCACGCCCACGATGCGCACATGTTTCATTTGCGCATATTCAGGCGATTCCAGCAAAGCCTGTGCCTCCGTCATATCCAACCCGAACTTGGTCTCCTCGGTGGCTATATGAAACTGCAACAGGCAGTCAATCACACGGTCATGCTTGGCAGCCTCCTTGTCCACAGCCTCCAGCAGGTGCAGGCTGTCGATGCTGTGAATCAGGCTGACATATTCAGCAATATATTTGACCTTGTTGGTCTGCAAATGGCCAATGAAATGCCATTCTATATCATTTGGCAGCACGGCATGTTTGTCGCGCATCTCAAGCGCCTTGTTCTCGCCAAACAGCCGCTGACCAGCATCATAGGCCTCCTGTAGGTCAGCTACAGGCTTGGTCTTCGACACCGCAATCAGCCGCACTCCGTCGGCAAGGGTTGAACGCACCTTAGTAAGATTTTCTTTAATCATAGTACATTTAATGTTGATATGTTGACACGTTGATATGATGTGAGCCGTATAAACTTATCTACTTATCAACGGACAATAATCAATAACGCAAAATATATAATATTATTATTGCCGAACAATTTATTTTCTCGCCAAAGAACATCTTAGTTTACAGTTTTCATCTGCTCCTATCCCAAAATATGCTGGCTCAATATCTTGTCCAATTGTCCCACATAATAGAATGGTATGGATATCAACCGATAAGGCTTGTTATTGGGAGCAGGAGTGGTGATGTCCTGAACCATATACTCCCCGCTCCACACCCTCACTGCCGTCACCTTTTTCTCAGCCGTGTTCACAAAACTGTGTATAGACCTCAGATGAGAATTGGTGCCTGCCTTCACCTCTATTGGTATCAGTTGTGAGTCTTGTTGCCACACATAATCCACCTCTGCCGTCGCTCCCTTCTTGTCCCGTATCCAATAATATTGATTGTCCTTATAATGCCTATCCAACACCACCCTAAGCTCTTGCGCTACAATCTGCTCTGCAGCCCGGCCTCGCCATGTGTCCAACAAGTCCTTGTTTTG
>DFDY01000173.1:9228-11675 GCA_002368955.1 Bacteroidales bacterium UBA3816 | reverse complement strand
TTATCAAACTAGAGCCATTTGTTTTAAGAGCGCGTGCCTCCGGCACGCTAAGATGTATTTGCTTGATTTACCCCCACACTATGAGAGCGGGGTTATTGAGAGTTTGCCCCTCCGAGGCAATTTATTGAAGTCCCTATTTATTAAAAGTCAATTAAATATGAAAAATCTTATATAATATTTTTTATATAAATTATTTTTACTATCTTTGCAGGGTCGTAAGATGAATTACCGTGAAAGCCAAAGCTCATAGCAAGTTACTGATTGCCATAATTGTTTGCATGATTGGCGGAGGTGGGGCATGGGCTCAGTACTGTGTGAATATGCCGGAGGGCAGCACAGAGATTCTCTGTTGCGAGCATCCAACGGGAATGATTTACGACGACGGCGGACCCGGCCACCAATACAGCAACTCTTTCAACGGCAGACTTACACTGACGGCCCCCGAGGGGATGCACGTAAGGCTGTGGGGAAACTATTATATTATGGACACTTTGTGGATTTGGGATGGGGACGACTCGGCGGGACGTATAAGCTGTATTTGGATTAGTGATGTGGATATAGTCTCCCAATCGAGAAGTCTGACCCTCCTGTTCCGCGCAAGCTCCCCCTATCCAACCGATGGGTTTGCGTTTGGCTATCTGTGTGAGGGAGAGGACAGCACAGTCTGTCACGACAGTGTGGGCGACATAGAGATATCCTATATTAACGATACGGCTGTTTGGCTTCATTGGACGGGGAGGGCCAGCAGGTATTGGCTGGCAGCCAACGGCGACACGGTGCTGCAGGGATCCACGTCGTATATGCTTACGGGACTGACCGCGGGCGAGACTTACGACGTGGCAGTGAGTGTCCAGGCCGACAGTTTGGCACCCTGCTGCTCGACAAGGAAGCGCATCAAGGCCACCTGCGGAAGGATTAGCCGCGAAGACCTGCCCTACAGCTATGGCTTTGAGGATGCAACGGACTTGGGTCTGGGGCAATGGATAGACCCTTGCTGGACGGGGTCAACGAGCTTTTTTGCGGAGCTGTACCCGTCAGGCACCACGCCCCATACGGGTGCTATTGCAATGAGCTTGAATAGCATACATCAGTTGGGGCAGGCAGTGCTTGCGATGCCCTACTATACCCAGGCCGTGAACGAGACGATGCTGGACTTCTGGGTGAAGAATGGGTCTCCCAGCGGCATAGAGGTGGGGGTGATGAGCAATCCGTGCGACATGGCCACCTTTGAGCCGGTGGCCACGGTAGGCAGCCATTCGGCAGAATACGAGCATCACTTTGTTTCTTTTGAGAGCTACAGCGGCATGGGGCACTATGTGGCCTTTAGGACGTCAGCAAGGGTCTTGCAGCAGATTCTGCTGGACGATGTGAGGCTTAGCTTGCAGTTAGAATGTCCGCAAATATGGGACCTGCATGTGCTGAGCCAGAACACCACCAGCATTGCACTGGACTGGGAAACAATTTACAGGAGCAACCGTGTTGTTCAGTACGAGATTACGGTCACTCCAACGTCGGGCGACACCACCATCATGCGGACAACAACGTCCCACCCGTTCATCATTGAGGGGTTGTCCCCAGACTCAAGCTACACGGTGACGGTACGCGCCGTATGCCGCAACGGCACCTACGGCCCTTGGGAGTCACTGGAGGTGCACACCGAACCGCCCTGCGTCGGCATGTCGGAGGCATCGGGTTCGCAGTTGTGTGAGAGCAACACGTTGGTTCCGGTAACAAGCTACAAAGGCAACACCATCTGCCAGTCCATCTATACGGCGGAGCAACTGTATGAAATGGGGGTGAGGCCCGGGCCCATAAGCAAGATAAGCTACACTTGGACGGAAAACAACACGTTTGCCAAGCAGCTGAGCATATACCTGACGACGACAGATTTGGACAGCTACATCGCTGCAGGCATGTATTCATTCCGATATGAGCCAGTGACGGAAGGGCAGACACTGGTGTACAGCGGAACACACCCCTTGTACACCCAAGGGCAGAAGACTTATACTTTCATAGAACCTTTCTATTGGGACGGGAACAGTAACTTGGTAATCACCACAATAATGAACCAGCCCACGGGAACCACACACTCCAACAGCAACTTTAAGGGGCATGCGGCCCTCACACAGACATATTCCACCCTTTATGCCTCCCGGAACCTACAAGCATATGAAATAGGAGACCTAGATACGTTAAGAATGTCGATATCGGTCATCCAGCCGTGCGTGACACTCTACTCCTGCGCCTCAGAAATGAGATGCCAAGCACCCGTGGCAACAGTGAAAGCGGTGGGGAGGACCGAGGTGACCCTGGAATGGTCTCAGGATGAAGGCGTGAGGGGCTGGGCAATTGCCTACAGGAAGGCCGAAGACAGCGTTTGGCAGACAGTGGAGACCAACTACTCGGGCACACAATACCATTTTGCCAACCTGACCACATCTACAAAA
>DFDY01000173.1:0-9116 GCA_002368955.1 Bacteroidales bacterium UBA3816 | reverse complement strand
CAGCCATCACACAGTGCAAGGAAGACCGTTTGATATACGACGACCTGTACGCACCCAATGTGACCTGTTATACCGGCGTGTTCGACAATCCCAAAATGTACATTGGTGCCGTTAACCAAGGGCCGGAGTCGGTAGACTCGCGACACACGGTGCACTACGATGTGTCAGAATATGACCTGAGGACAAACAGGCAGCTGCGGACGGTGCCAGAGGGCTACTGCTCTTCGGTGCGTCTGGGCAACTGGAGCGGAGGGGCCAAAGCCGAGAGCATCTCCTACACACTGCAGATTGACACAACGGACTACGACCTATTGCTATTGAAGTATGCAGCCGTACTAGAGAATCCAAACCACTCGGACGAACAGCAGCCGCGATTCTCATTCAGCATCACAGACTTGAACGACAGCCTGATTAGCCCCTGCTATAGTGCCGACTTTATATCCAACATAGACTTGGGATGGAACATGACAGCAACGGGACTGCTCTGGAAGGACTGGACGACACTGGGCATCGACCTGACACCACTGCAGGGGCAGACCATCAAGGTGAACCTGACCACCTATGACTGCAGCGCAGGCGGACATTTCGGCTATGCCTACTTCGTGCTGGACCTAGACAACAAGCGGATTTCAAGTAGCAGCTGCAACTCTGGGGAGAATACATTCAACGCCCCGGCGGGATTCGCCTACCGCTGGTATAGTGCCACCGACACCACCACCCTGTCGAGGGCGGACACGGTGCATGTGGTGCAGCCAGGGACTTACTACTGCGACCTCTCGTTTGTGGGCGCGCCCAACGATGCCGCTCATGCCGACTGCCACTTCACCCTTTCGGCCGTGGCGGGAGAGCGTTACCCCTATGCCCGCTTCGACATGGAGAATATGGACACCAACAGCTGCCTGCATGTAAGTATGAAGATGACAAATCACAGCATCATCACCAGCGACTCGGCCCATTGCGACTCTATTGCGAACGGGTGCGAGAGCTACCTGTGGGATTTTGGCGACGGGAGCTCCTCAACGGAGCGTAACCCCGTGCACGTATATTTGCCAGGCACCTACCGCGTGAAACTGTATGCCATGCTGGCGGGCGGGAGCTGCGCCGACACGGCCGTACAGGAGTTCACCTATGTGAACAGATGCGTGCGATACGACACGGTTAACCACAGCATGTGCGAGGGTGACACCCTGCGGATGTTCGACACCATGCTGACCCGCGCGGGGGTGTATCACCTAGACACCATCATTGCGGGCGACAGCGTGCTTTCGCGCACCCTAAGGCTTACAGTCCGTCATGTATCACAACATCTGACGGCCATGACCGTTTGCGACAGCTTCTACTGGCCGCAGACCTCGCAGACATACACCGCGACAGGCCTTTACACCGACACACTGACCAACCAAGCGGGGTGCGACAGTCTGGTGCAGCTGAACCTGACCGTAGACACGTCATACGACATTCATTATTACGACACCATTTATATGGGCGACACCTTGCTGTTTGAAGGGACTGAATGCGACACGCCAGGCGTGTATGTGCACCCAGGACAGACCCGGCTGGGTTGCGACTCGGTGAGAACGCTGCACCTGGAATGGAAGGCCCTAGTGGCTGACAGCCTATGGGCCACCATCTGCGAAGGAGAGGAGTTTGAGTTTATAGACACAGTGCTGCGCACCTCGGGCATCTATTATAGAACAATCCACATGGAATCGCTCTCGGTGGCTGACACACAACGAAAGGTGACACTGACGGTGAAGCCCCTGCCGCAGATAGCTATCGACAGCCAGTATACCTGCCAGGGCGACCCACACTATAGGCTGGCGGCCCACCCCTCGCTGCCCTACTGCCACTGGTGGTCCAGCCCTTCGGACCCGACCCTTGCCGGACAAGCGGGTGACTCGGTCATCACGGTCAACCCCAGTGAGGCCACCACCTATTACGTAATGACAGAATATGCCGAAGAGCCAAGGTGCACGGTCAAAGACAGCATAGAGTTGCATCCACTGGAAGCCCTGACGGCATGGATAGAGGTGAACCCCGCACGGCTGGTAGGAGAGCAGCGGACACTGACAGCCCGCAGCCTAACACATGGACATGCCGACCGCTATGAGTGGTATCTCTGGTACGACCAAACGCCACCACCACTCTACGACACCCTGCCCGACATCAGGGTGGAAGTGCCAGAGACTGCCGACAGCCTGCGCATTCAACTGTTGGCATCCAACGAGCTATGCCACGACACCGATTGGGTGACCATACCGATAACGAAATCGGAGATTTTCTTCCCGAACATTTTCACCCCCAATAGACAAGAAAACAATAGATTCCGCGCCTACTATACCAATATCACAGACTTTGAGATATGGATTTACGACCGACGGGGAGACCTGGTGTATCATTCCACCGACATCAACGAGGGATGGGACGGGACGCACGAAGACCGCCCCTGTGTGCAGGCGGCATATGTATACACCTGCACCTACAAAGACACTATCACTCCCGGCGGGGTGATGAAGAAGACTGGCACGGTGGTGCTTGTGAGATGATTTTTCGACAGGCGGGAACAATAAAAGTAGACAACTAGCGTTAAGGACTAATTATGCAAGACGAAAGACAAGAAATCATAGAACGTGCATGGGACTGCCGCGAGCTGCTCAAAGAGAGCAACGTGCAGGAGGTGGTCCGAACGGTGGTGGACCAGCTGGACCGTGGAGAGCTGCGCATAGCCGAGAAGGTCGACGGCCACTGGCAAGTGAACGAATGGCTGAAGAAGGCCGTCATCCTCTATTTCCCCATCAACAGTATGGAGACGGTGGAGGCCGGCCCTTTTGAATTTCACGACAAAATACCGCTGAAACGCAACTATGCCGAGAGGCAGGTGCGCGTAGTGCCACATGCCATTGCCCGATACGGAGCCTATCTGGCCCCAGGGGTGGTGATGATGCCATCGTATGTGAACATAGGAGCCTATGTGGACAGTGGCACAATGGTGGACACCTGGGCCACGGTGGGCAGCTGTGCCCAGATAGGCAAAAACGTCCATCTGAGCGGTGGCGTGGGCATAGGCGGCGTTCTGGAACCCGTGCAGGCCGCGCCCGTCATTATCGAGGACCACTGCTTTATCGGTAGCCGCAGCATCATTGTGGAAGGGGCTTGGGTGGAAGAAGAGGCCGTGATAGGGGCCAACACCGTCATCACGGCCAGCACGCACATTATTGATGTCACCCAGTCGGAGCCTGTCACCTACAAAGGACATGTGCCCGCCCGCAGCATAGTAATCCCCGGCAGCTACACACGGCACTATCCCGCTGGCGACTACCAAGTGAGTTGTGCCCTCATTATCGGCCACCGCACCGCTTCGACCGACAAGAAGACCTCTCTCAACGAGGCGTTGCGGGAATATGGGGTGAGCGTTTAGACGATACCACACTCGGAATATAGAACATAGAATTAATTCTTATGAAGAAAGTACTTATCGCATTGGTTGCACTGGTTTGCCTGACAGCCGGATGCAAAAAGAGAACCGATACATTTGCATTCTCCGGCACGGTGATAGACTACTACAACTGCACACTGAACTCTGCCAGCATCTCCGAAATGGACTTTGGCTATGTGGTGAATTTGGACACACCCGACTCAATTGGAGGAGAGTATACCTCAAATGGGGTGAAATACAAAAACGCCGTACTGCTCTACCGCACCCATGCGCGCTATGGCGACGGGGAGCATATCAGCGGGACAATGTACTTGGACGAGAACTATTCGCGAGCCTACTGCCAGTACCACTACCATCTGGACATACCCGAAGGAGTGTGCTATAAACTGGACTAATCGTAATAGCCACAGAGAGGGGGAGAGACGGTATAACAACAAATTGTTGATAAAAAAATCAACAGGATTGTTCTTATTTGAAAAATAGTTACTACTTTTGCAATTTGATAAATACACACAACAAACAGATAACATAAAGAGACAATCATATGAAGTTCATCATCAACAGCCTGCTGTTTTCCAAACAAATTCAGTCCATCAGCGGTGTAATAACCAATAACAACACCGTTCCCATCATCAATTGCTTCCTGTTCCATCTTGACGAGAACCTTCTAACCATACGTGCCACCGACCTGGAGACCACATTGGTTACAAAGATAGAGGTGGAGTCGGGACGTTTGGAAGGGCTCACAGATATAGCAGTGCCCTCGAAACTCCTGCTGGACATATTGAAATCGCTGGATGACGTGCCCCTGACGTTCAGTGTGGACGATGCCACCTACGGCATCAACATTTCTTCGGGCGAAGGTAAATACCGTCTGGCCGGCAAGAATCCTGAGACCTTCCCCAACATGCCTGAAGTGCACGACACAGAGGCCATCATCGTGCCGAGCAGTGCCCTAGTGGGTGCCATTAGCAAGACTTCTTTTGCCGCCTCCACCGACGAAATGCGCCCCCAGATGGGCGGCATCTTCTGCGACATCACACCAGAGAACACCACATTCGTGGCCACGGATGCGCACAAACTGGTTCGTTATCGCCGCAGCGACATACACTCCGACACTCCCACCAGCTTTATCCTCCCCCGCAAACCTGTCACCATGCTCCGCAATATCCTGGCCGCGCAGAAGGAGGAGATGGAGGTGAAGGTGGAGTTTAACAACACCAACGCTTTCTTCACCTTCGAGAATTTCTATATCATCTGCCGTCTGGTGGATGGGAAATATCCCAACTACGATGCCGCCATTCCCAAGGAGAATCCCAACAAACTGACCGTGGATCGCAACTCGTTCCTCAACACGCTGCGCCGCGTAGGACTCTTTGCCAACCAGGCTTCTCACCAAGTGCGCCTTTCAATTCAGGAAAGCGAGTTGGTTGTCAGTGCCGAGGACTTGGAATTTTCCAACGATGCCAGTGAGAAACTGCCTTGCCAGTATGAAGGCGAGCCTATGGAGATTGGCTTCAATGCCAAATTCCTCACCGAAATGGTCTCCAATATCGAAACCGAACAGATTCTCATTGAATTGTCCCACCCCAGCCGCGCCGGTATTATCTTTCCTATCACCGGGGAAGAGAATAGCCCCGAGGACATACTGATGCTCGTCATGCCGGTGATGCTGGCCAATTGATATTCACTTTAGCATCCTATTGTTTTGAAAGGTAAAGTAAATCTTTGGGAGACCCACTCGTCAACAGTGCTCAGCATCACGTTGGTGCTGTTTCTGCTGGGGATGTGCCTGCTGGTGGAATACCATTCATACCGGATTACGCACGACATGCAGGAGCGCATCACACTAAAGGTGGATTTGGAGCCCGCGATAACCGACGAGATTGCCTCAGTGCTGAAGATGCAGATTGAAGCCATGCCCGAAGTGAAGCATGTTGACTATATCTCTAAACAGAAGGCGGCTGAAATCTTCTCCGAGGACCTGAACGACGACTTTGTCAGTTTCATCGGCTACAACCCCCTCTACCCTTCCATGATGGTGAACCTGAAAGTCAACTATATCCCCGAAGTGCGACAAAAAGGACGCACGGAAAGTATTGCGGCTTTTGCATCGAAAGTGGGAGCTCTGGAATATGTGACCGGGGTCACTTATCAAGAGACTGTGGTGAACGAACTGAACGACGTATTCTATAAAATCACTTGGTTCCTCATCATCTTTATGGCCTTGCTTATCATCGTGAGCATCCTGCTCATCAGCAGCACCATACGCATTGCCCTCTACGCCCAACGAGAGACTATCCGTACCATGCAGCTGGTGGGAGCCAAAAGCGGGTTCATTGCCCGTCCCTTTATAGGTCGCAGCATATGGTTTGGTTTGCTCGGCGGGTTGATTTCCATCGTCATCCTAACCATCGCCATCGGTGCTTTGAATCAATCCTTTGCAGGTTTAGACCTACTTGACCAGTCGCACCTGATTTGGTATGCAGGCTTGGCCGTCATCATCCTTCTGTTGGGCATTTTCCTATCCTATATGTCCACCCTTTTCGCTGTCAGCCGTCACCTTCGTCAAACAATAAAATAATAAATAATAAAACAACATTGGCACCTCCGCCAAACAAAAAACAATACCATGGCAAAAGATAACAAGACACCCGAAGAAAACAAAAGCCAGTTTGCTTTTGTTTTTGAAAAAATCAATTATATCATCATGATTGTCGGCATCGTACTGCTGGCACTGGGTTACATCTTCCTTACTGGGGGCGGCAGCGACGACCCCAACGTGTTCAACGAGGCCATGTTCAATGGCCGCCGTCTCTATCTGGCTCCGATTCTCATCATTCTGGGTCTGGTGGCAGAAATCGTCGCCATCATGTACAAAGGCAAAGAGGAGTCCAAATAGTTCTTTTGCAGATAACTAATACTATAACAGAAAGATGGATTGGCTAGAATCACTAATCTTGGGCATTGTCCAAGGACTTACAGAATACCTGCCTGTCAGCAGTAGCGGACACCTCACCATCGGTGCCAACTTCTTTGGCCTCAGTGGTGAAGAAAACTTGGCCTTCACCATCACGGTGCATGTAGCCACCGTGCTCAGCACTTGTGTCATCCTGTGGAAGGAGATTGTTTGGCTTTTTAAGGACCTTTTCAAGTTCCAATGGAACGAAGGCACCAAATACGTGGTCAACATTCTCATTTCAATGATTCCCGTAGCCATCGTAGGGTTACTTTTCAAAGACAAGGTGGAAGCCATCTTTGGCAGTGGACTACTCGTGGTGGGCATCTGCCTGTTGGTAACGGCTTCATTGTTGGCATTCTCTTATTGGGCCAAGCCTCGTCAGCGCGAGAATATCTCCCCGTGGCATGCTTTCATTATTGGCATAGCCCAAGCAATTGCCGTACTGCCCGGTCTTTCACGTTCTGGCAGCACTATTGCCACCGGCCTGCTGCTGGGCAACAGCAAGCAAAAAATGGCCCAGTTCTCATTCCTCATGGTCATCCCCCCAATCTTGGGCGAGGCCCTTTTGGACGTAAAGGACATGGCCGAGCAAGGAGTGAGCCAAGCCATGGGCGGCCTGTCTGCCACATCACTCATCATAGGTTTCCTAGCCGCCTTTATCAGTGGTTGTTTCGCATGCAAATGGATGATTAACATCGTCAAGAAAGGCAAACTCATTTGGTTTGCTCTTTATTGCGCCATCGTAGGCATCCTAGCCATTGTATTACCTCTGTTTTAACACAAAATAAAAGGGCTAGCCATGAGTTGCTAGCCCTTTTCATATCCATTTTTGTAATGACTAAAGAGCAACTTTTAGAAGGTACGATTATCGCCATTGACAAGCCACGGCAGTGGACTTCCTTTCAGGTGGTCAACAAGGTCAAAACGGTCATTAGGCAAACATATGGACTGAAGAAATTCAAGATAGGCCATGCGGGAACTCTAGACCCACTGGCCACCGGTCTTTTGCTGGTTTGTGTAGGGAAAGCCACCAAACGTATAGAAGAACTCCAAAAAGGGGAAAAGGTCTATAGCGGCACGATGGTTTTAGGAGCCACAACGCCTAGCTATGACCTTGAGCGCGCCATCGACCATTACTACCCCTACGAACATATCACCCATGAACTCATTCTGGACAAAATCCCCCAATTTGTTGGTCTTATCGACCAGGTGCCGCCCATCTTTAGTGCGGTGAAAATCAACGGCCAACGGGCCTACTCATATGCTAGAGAAGCCAAAGAGGGCGAAGACATCCCCTCTCCTACCCCCAAAAAGGTCCTCGTTAAGGAATATGAAATAACAGATTTTCGACCGGGAAGGAGGGGTATAGAGGGAATAGAAAAGAAAGATGTGATAGAAAATGATGGACTACAAAGTCATCTTTATCACCATCCCCAAGGCAGCGTTCCTGACCACCTGCCCCAAGTAGATTTTCGCATACGCTGTGGCAAGGGCACCTACATACGCAGTCTTGCTCGGGACTTAGGGCTAGCACTGGACAGTGGGGCCTTCCTTAGCTCCCTTAGACGTGAAAAGGTAGGGGATTATAGCATTGAAAATGCCATCACACTCGACAGCATCCAAGACTATCTTGCAAACATCAGCAATTAACGATTTCATCTAGTTCCAGCCAGCGGAGTTCCTTCTCATCCAGGGCAGCGATAATATCACCTATCCGCTGAGAGGCATCGGTCAACTTCTTCACTTCTGTTTCGGTACCACTGCTTAGCAGAGATTCCAGTCGCTGCTTTTCTTGGTTCAACGACTCTATTTCAGCCGTGAGGGCTTCATACTCTTTTTGCTGTTTATAAGTGGCGCGGGGCTTTTCATCACGTACTCGCTCATTTTTAGGTTTTTCCTCGCGCTTCTGCAGGGTTTCAGAACGGCGTTGGGCGTTGCGTGCGGCCAAATACTCGGTGTAATTGCTGTGGTAATCACGTATCTTTCCTTCTCCCTCGAACACAAAGATATGGTCTACGATATGGTCCATAAAACTGCGATCGTGGCTGACAATAACCAAACAACCCTTGTAGTCTTTCAAGAACTGCTCCAGAATTTCAAGAGTATAGATGTCCAAATCATTGGTCGGTTCGTCAAGTATCAAGAAATTCGGATTAGCCATCAGTACTTTCAGCAGATAAAGCCTTCGCTTCTCCCCACCACTCAGATTGCCGAAATAGTTATACTGCGTCATGTCGTCAAAGCCGAAATAACTCAGGAACTGGTGGGCCGACATATCTTTGCCGTTGTCTAAATCAATCCGCTCGGCCACATCTTTTACTATATCTATCACGCGCAAATCAGGACGGGCAGTCATACCACTTTGGGTATAAAAACCGAATTGAATGGTCTGTCCCACTATCACACGCCCACTGTCGGGGCGAAGCTGCTCGGTCAGTAGGTTCAAAAAAGTAGACTTTCCTATTCCATTTGGACCGACAATGCCTATCTTCTCCCCTTTTTTGAACACATAGCTGAAGTCGTCCACCATCTTGACACCGTCGTAGCTCTTGGTGACGTTATACATCTCCAAAATCTTGCCGCCGATGCGCTCGGTTTTGACCGTCAGCTGAGGGCGGGTATCGTCGAAACGGGTGTGTGCCTTCTCTTCCAATTCATAGAATGCGTCAATGCGAGCCTGAGCCTTGGTGCCACGTGCCTGGGGCATGCGCCGCATCC
>DFDY01000016.1 GCA_002368955.1 Bacteroidales bacterium UBA3816 | reverse complement strand
CCAAGCCATCGGAGCCCGCGAAACCCGCGGCCTGCAGCTGCAGGCCGTCGTTGGCGATGAGCGCCACGTAGGCCCCGGGGGCGGCGGCGACCCTGAGGCTGGTGCCATCGGAGCTAAGGACCAGATTGAGGACTTCGGCCCGCCCCAACCAAGGCATGAGGCTAGGGTCACCCATGAGTTCGTAGATTTCCCAGTAGTACTGCTTCATCTCGGCGGTGGTACCGTACCAGTTGGAGGATGCCGTAGGTGCGTTCTGGACGGACATATTGCCGAAGTAGAGCATCTTGCCAGCGGTGACTGCATAGTCGGAGAGGGCTTCGCCGTGGGTGTGGAAAAGTCGGTCGTACGTTCCCATCTTGGCGGCGATGTAGCTGGGGGACATGGTGTTGCTGATGTTGTCGCGCAGGCCGACACTCCAGTAGAAGTCCTGATCCCAGAAGGTGGAGTTGGTGGCGCCGATATAGATGACCGCACCGGCATTATTGTTTTTGCGCAGCAGCGCTTCACCGAAGCAGGTCGTTTCGTTGAAGCGGTTGGTCAGGCAGCAGTTGCCGATCATGACAGAGGGCATGTTGACGTTGGACATGCGGGAGACATCGCTGACGGTGAACTGGGGCTTGTACCACATGTTCCAGTCGCCATGGGCGCTGTAGTTGATCCAACCGGCGCCGACGCTATAGTAGCTTTTCAGGGCAGTAGCCGAGGAAGTGCTCTGGCTGCTGCCGGTGACGGTGACGCCGGAGGGGTAGAAGGAGGTATTGTTCTTATAGTATCTGACGGTATTGAAGCCATTGGCAGCATTGACATAATAGTAAGCGACATAATCCATCGTGGGGTCGGCACAGCGGTAGGCGTTGTCACCGGTAGAGCCTTGGTCTTCACCGGCGACAAGCGCGGCTTTGGCGAGGTAGCTGTCGTCGAAAAAGCGGTATTGCTCATAGTAGAGAGTCTTGGCGACGATGTTGCGCAAGGTGGCGGTGTCGGAGGCCGAGAAGCGTCCGAGGTAGCAGTCGGGCAGGTTGTCGCCGGAACTCCAGGTGGTATAGTACAAGTCGGTGGCATGATCCTTCGAGAGCTGCATCTGCCAGAAGAAGGAATTGGCAACCTTGGTGCTATAAACGGGCATCTGAGCCACATCGCCCACAAGCAGCACATAGGTGGGAGCCGGCGAGGATTCGCTGGCATTGGTGTACATGCTCTTGAGGGTGTTGGTGATGGCGAGGGTGTTGTAGGACGAGGGCACAAGAATATCAACCAGCATGCCCTGGGTACGTTTCCACTCGGCGAATTCCTGAATGGCGTGACATTGCAGCCCTTGGCCCACCACGATGACCATGCGCAGAGGAGCGGAATTGCTCACAGACTTGGCTCCAGGCATGGTGTTGAGGGTGGAACCGAGGCCAAAGGCAGGAGAATGGTAGCGCTGAAGGTATTCCATCGTAGTGGCAACATCGGCATTGCGATAGCTCACCGTGACGTCGGCACTACGGCAGACAACCATCTGTCCGCTGACAGGATTGACGCTCACGGGCGAGAAGCTCAAGGTGGCATAGTTGCGGTCACGCCCCACACCCAGGTTTTGCACCGAAGCCAACGACTGGCCCCAAAAGACATCGGCGGCATAGGCAACATCATCGACAAAGAGAGGATGCTCCTTACGGTCGCTCTTGGGGAGGGATGGCTGCAAAGGCAAGACTTTCAGACCCTCGATAGCGATTGTGTCAAAAACCGCATTCTCCACTTTCACTTCCATGCCGTCGCAGAAAGGCACGGCGATGAGGTTATTCTGAACTGGAAGCGAGGGACGACCATGCACACCACCTTGACTGTAGCCCTCCATCTGCAGGAGGGAGTAACCGTCCCGGACAGGAAGCGTCTTCACGTCAGGGGTGGCATAGTGAACCTTCAGACAGTCGAAATTGTTCTCTATCACCTGCTGGGCTTCGACCGGCAGCAGGCACAAAAGGAAAGCGACAATAAACAAAGAAGTTTTGCGCATTTTATTATATATTAAACATTTTTTCTATTTCCGGATTGGGAGCGGTAATGGTCAGGCGCTCGTGCGTGACAGGATGCTCGAAGCAAACGGTATGGGCATGCAACGAAATACTGCCGTCGGGGTTGCTACGTTCGGCGCCATACTTAAGGTCGCCCTTGATGGGACAACCGATATTGGCCAGTTGGCAACGAATCTGATGGTGGCGGCCGGTATGGAGATTGATGTCGAGCAGATGATAGCCGCCACTGCTGACAGCCAGCTCTTTATACTCCAAACGGGCGAGCTTCGCATTGGGTCGTGCGGACCCAAAGACATAACTCTTGTTCCGTTCCTCGTTCTTAACCAACCAGTTCTCCAAAGCACCGGCGGGTTGGGGAGGAGCGTTCTTGACCACAGCCCAGTAGTGCTTTTCGAACTCACGTGTGCGAACCTTCTCCACCATGCGGCTCAGGGCTTTGGAGGTCTTGGCCAACAGCACAACTCCGCTCACCGGACGATCCAACCGATGGATGACGCCACAATAGACCTGCCCGGGTTTATGGTCGCGCTCCTTGATGAAGGCCTTCACCAAGTCAGCCAGACAGGGGTCGCCAGTCTTGTCGCCCTGGGTAATCTGGCCGGGCAACTTATTGATGGCCAGCAGATGGTTATCCTCGTAGAGTATCTGGTCGGCAATGGTCATAACTGCACGAAGAGTGTAAGATAAACAAAGACAAACGGGGTGGCGATGAGAAGGCTGTCGAAACGGTCGAGGAAACCACCATGGCCAGGCATGATTGTACCGCTGTCCTTCATGCCCACAGAACGTTTGAGCATGCTCTCGACAAGGTCGCCCAAGGTGTCTATCACACTGCATATCAATCCCAATACCAACCAATGATACCAGGCGATGCCACTGTTGAACAACGGGCCGACGAAATAGGCGGTCAGCAGCGTGATAAGTACTCCGATAGCTGTACCTTCCCATGTCTTGCCGGGCGAGTGGCGAGGCCACATCTTGTGTTTGCCGAACAATGAGCCTCCCATGTATGCACCGTTGTCGTTCATCCAGACAAGAATAAGCACCATGACCAGCACATTGTAGCTTTCATGCAACAAAGGCATAAGCCCCAGCGGGATGGCTATGTAGAACATGGGGACAACGGTATAGGCCGCCTCACGGAAGGGCTGCTCACTATGGTTCCAAAGCTGCACCATGGCCGACAATCCGAAAACAATGGGCAAACAGGTCATGCCGATGCCGAAGAGAACATATCCATTTACACCAGAGAACGAGGATAGACATACCAACGCCAACAACGTCAGCACCGTATAAGCATAGCCCAACGGGCGACAAGGCGAAGCGCCTTGAGTGCCGACGATGCGGAAGAACTCGAAGGTGCCTCCACATGCCACAAATAGCAGAAAAGCTGTCAAGATTATCCCACCCAACAGATGGTTACCCAACAGTTTCCCACTATATATGCTGCCCAGGAACAGGGCGACATAGACAACAGCGCTGACGGTACGTACCCAAAAGTTTTTCATACTTCTTCAAAATCTTTGTTCTCTTCTTG
>DFDY01000132.1 GCA_002368955.1 Bacteroidales bacterium UBA3816 | reverse complement strand
GCTTTCGCCTTTTTTGTGATGAGGAGAGCTTCTCAAATACATCACCAGAATTAAACCCAAACGCTCTAGTACAAAGTATGACTGATTCTTGCTCGTATTTCTCAATGTGGCGTGTCTTCGACACGCTGTGTAGTAGGGGTTTCGCTATCCCCACACTGCACTCCCGTTGGTCGCTTAGTATGGAGTTATTGAGATTCAGCCTCTTCGAGGCTGCTAAAAAATCAGTCTTTTATCAAACTAGAGCCTTTTTAGTTTTCACCTTTTACTTTTATCAAGTTCTCAATTCACTATTCTCGGCCAACCAGAGGTCTACTTTTTCTTTGATGGCAGAAACTAATTCTTTGGCCTTGGGATAGAGTCTGGCAGTGGATACCTCATCGTGATTGAAGAGGTCTTCGTAGTCTCCTGTTTGGCGGGCTTCGAACAAGTTGCTATAGTCCCTGCCATAAGAGAGTGGGAAGATGCCAGTTCGAATAAAATGCTGCCCGAACATCTGTTTCACTCCATCATGTGACTTAGTAGCGATACCGTTTGCTATAAGCAAGGCTGTTACGGCATAATAACACGCATAGTACATGCGACTAGCAGCATTGTTGTAGTATTGAAGGGCTAGGAGATTATCAATTTCGTCGAGTGTATTTTCAGCACACTCGATACGATAGGCTACAATGTCATATCGCTCCTTAGGAGAGAGACTCGACTTCATCTTCATAGGATCCTCCCTTCGTTGAGTACATTGAGCCGGAAGGGGGTCATACGCGACTCCCACTGAGATTTGGGCAGCATGATTGGGTTGACGGCCACTCCGGCTTCCCACTCTATGGGCATGGTTATGTCGTACACCTGATCTCGGTCGCCGTCTTCGACTATGGGTTTGTTGAACAGGACAAGCAAATCGATGTCGGAGTCGGGGCGGGCATCGCCGCGGGCTTCGCTGCCATAGAGCCACACCTCTATGTCGAGGGAGAGGGAATCCAGTCCCTTTTTGATGGCTTCGGTTATGTGTGGACGAGTCATAGCGAGTTAATAATTAATAGTTAATAGTTAATAGTTATCGCGGACCCCGCAACTATTAACTATTAACTATATATTTTATTTGAGGTTGGCGAGGGCTTCTTTGATGCGGCGGAGGGCTTCGCGCAGGAGGTCTTCGCTGGTGGCGTAGCTCAGGCGGATGCAGGTGTCATCGCCAAAGGCGGAACCCATGACGGTGGCCACGTTGGCTTCGTTGAGCAGGTAGAAGGCCATGTCGGTGGAGTTTTCTATCTTCTTGCCGTTGAAGCTCTTGCCATAGTAGGAGCTGACATCGGGGAAGAAGTAGAAGGCACCTTCGGGCATGGCGACTTTGACTCCGGGGATTTCGGTGAGGAGCTGGTAGACCATGTCGCGACGGCGACGGAAGGTTTCGCGCATGTTGATGATGTCCTGGCTGGTGGCGGGGTCCATCTCCATGGCGCAGACGCAGGCCTTCAGTGCAATGGAGCAGGTGGCACTGGTGACCTGGCCCTGCAGTTTGTTGCAAGCCTTGGCGATGGCGAGGGGGGCGCCGATGTAACCAACACGCCAGCCGGTCATGGCAAAGCCCTTGGCAAGGCCGTTGACGGTGACCACACGGTCGAAGATTTCGGGGAACTGAGCGATGCTCTCGTGACGGCCCACATAGTTGATGTGCTCATAAATCTCATCGCAGACGACGTAGACGTTCTCATGGCGGGCAATGACTTGGGCCAGGCCGCGGAGCTCTTCTTTGGAATAGAGCATGCCGGTGGGGTTGCTGGGGCTGGAGAAGATGATGAGTTTGGTCTTGGGGGTGATGGCGGCTTCGAGCTGCTCGGGGGTCATTTTGAATTTGTTCTCAATGGTGGTCTTGAGGGGGACGACGACGCCTTCGGCCAGGTGGACGAACTCTTTGTAGGAGACCCAGAAGGGGGTGGGGATGATGACTTCGTCGCCGGGGTTGACGAGGACTTGGACCACTTGGTAGAGGGCCTGTTTGCCACCAGTGGAAACGACGATCTGCTCGGGTGCATAGTCGAGGTTGTTGTCGCGTTTGAATTTGCGGCTGATGGCTTCGCGGGTGTCGGCATAGCCGGGGACGGGGGGATAATGAGTGAAGTTATCGTCGATGGCCTTCTTGGCGGCTTCCTTGATGACTTCGGGGGTGTTGAAGTCGGGTTCGCCGATGGAAAGGCTGATTACATCTTTACCTTGAGCTTTGAGCTCACGTGCTTTGGCTGTCATGGCGAGGGTTTCGCTCTCGGACATGGTCAGGACTCTTTTACTGATGATTTCCATTGTATGAATTTTGTATTAATAATTACTAATGATTTGTGGCAGGAGGGCACATGAAACAAGGTGCCAAACGCCCAACCACTTTTCGGGGTGCAAAGATACGCATTTTTTTTTAATTAGTCGGAATTAAAAAAAAATTGTATATTTGTAGTCTGTTATAACAGGTGGACAAATACATTTAATACTAATATAAACAATTGTAAATTATGGCAAAAGAGATGACAGATGCCGAGGCCCAGCGACTCGAAAAATTAAAGATTCTGCAAACTACGCTCGATAAGATTGAGAAAAACTATGGCAAGGGCTCGGTGATGAAACTGGGCGACCGCTCGGCCGAGAGGGTGGATGTGATTTCGTCCGGCAGCATCAGCCTCGACAATGCCCTGGGGGTAGGAGGCTATCCGCGCGGAAGAATCATTGAGATTTTCGGCCCCGAGTCGTCGGGTAAGACCACCCTGGCCATTCATGCCATTGCCGAATGCCAGAAGAACGGCGGCATTGCTGCCTTCATTGATGCCGAGCATGCTTTCGACAGTTTCTATGCCAAGAAACTGGGGGTGGACATTGACAACCTGCTGGTGTCGCAACCCGACAACGGCGAGCAGGCCTTGGAAATTGCCGACAACCTGATTCGCTCGGGTGCCATTGACATTATTGTGGTGGACTCGGTGGCGGCGCTGACGCCCAAGGCCGAGATTGACGGCGAGATGGGCGACTCGAAAGTAGGCCTGCAGGCCCGTCTGATGAGCCAGGCCATGCGCAAACTGACTTCCACTATCAGCAAGACTAACTGCTGCTGTATCTTTATCAACCAGCTGCGTGAGAAAATCGGTGTGCTCTTCGGCAACCCCGAAACCACCACCGGCGGCAACGCCTTGAAGTTCTACGCCTCGGTCCGCATAGACATTCGCCGAACCCAGGCCATTAAGGACGGCGACCAGAATGTGGGTAACCGCGTGAAGGTGAAGATAGTGAAGAACAAGGTGGCTCCTCCTTTCCGTGTGTGCGAGTTTGACCTGATGTTTGGCGAGGGCATTTCGAAGGTGGGTGAGATTGTGGACTTGGGCGTCGACTACGACATCTTGAAGAAGAGCGGCTCGTGGTTCGGCTATGGCGACTCGAAACTGGCCCAGGGCCGTGAGGCATTGAAACAGCTGCTTCGCGACAATCCGGAGCTGTGCGAGGAGCTGGAAGGCAAGATTCGCAATGCCATGAAAGAGAAAAACGATATGGAATGAAGAAAATACTGTCAATCTCACTAGTGCTGCTTTTCTCTTGGTCCGTGTGGGCCCAGAGTGATTCTACTATCACCAAGGGTATTGTCCCGGACGCTACCATCACATCGGGTATAGCCCAGGACGACACCTCTACTGCTTCGGGTATGGCCCAGGGCGACACTTCCGCCACTTCGGGTATGGCCCGGGACGACACTTCCCGCTACGAAGAGGTGCAATATAAGGCCCCTAACCGCAACCCTATCTACTATTTCGGCAGCCCTTTTGCCCATCATTTTGCCGAGGTTGACTTCCTGCTGGGCCTGAACGACCTGGGAATTGGATTCACCTATACTTACCTGCCAGAAGTGTGGGGTGGCCACATCACAGGAATAGCCGGATTCTGTGCCCGCTGGCTGATGGTGGGTACAGACTACCGCCTTTCCAAACCCTGGAACAAGTCCGACTGGCACCTCTACGGCAGTTTGGGCTACCGCCATGGCACTAAGGACAGGACTCTGATGGCAAACGCGCCGAGGAACAACATTGGATTCGGACCCGCCATGGAGGTGGGAGTGAGGGTGGGGCGAGTGCCTTCGCACGGCACGTTCTGCCTGACGAGCGCCAATCTGGGTTTGCTGACCGATTTCCAGAATGTTTACGTAACCCTCGGATTCAGCTGCACCATGGCGGTCTTGGCTTCGGCTTTTATATTCTTAGGTATGTGATTTTATTTCGCTCTAGTACAAAGTATGAC
>DFDY01000055.1 GCA_002368955.1 Bacteroidales bacterium UBA3816 | reverse complement strand
CCCGGCAGTCCACCAGGGTGCCGTTGTCGGGGTCGATGCCCTTGGGACCGTAGGAGAGCTGCCACTCGGCGTGCAGGTCGTCGGCACTCTGCCAGCGCAGGGTGGTGGTGTCGCCGCGTGTGCCCGTGACGTTGAACCACTCCACCTGCGGGCAGGTGACCAGTTCGTAGTCCCACAGGGTGTCGTAGGTCTCTATGATGGGCACTATCATGAAGAAGTCGATCATGTAGCGGTTAATCCACTGTCCTTGAACGTAGCCGCGAGGCCTAGGAACAATTCCTCCATCAATGGCAGAATCCAGTGTCCAGCGTTGCTTTATCTTAATCGGAGTTGGCCAGCATGTTGAGTCGTAATAATTCCCATCATTGCCTATCACCATGCGTGAATATACCCTCGGCATGGATTCTAGAGGACCTTCCTGATAATACCTGGTTTCTGGCCATCTCTGGGAGATTCCTACGTAAAATGAGTCGTATACTCGGATGGGTTTGTCGAAATAGACACATTGGGGGGCGTAAGGTCTGCAAACAGAAGTTCTCGTTGGTACGCAGGAATCACGTTGAAGGTTTACTGGTACTGCTCGTGCGAATTCGATGTCAAAAGTGTCAAGTGGTGTGGTGATAGGGAAGGGAGCCACCTCCAGTAACATGAGGGTGTCGGGCGTGGCATCGTAGAGATAAACATCCTCCATAAAGTAGTTGAAACGAGCGAGATCCTCCTCAGATGGAATGGGGTTGGGTGCTGACCATACGGCAATCCCATGTATTGTTGCACCGCCTTCAATGTAGTTATACTGGATGTGGTCGCCGTTCAAGTAACCACGGAATCCATATCTACTGCCGTTCGGATTATGTTCACTTTCATATATGGAGTCCTGAAGCAGGTGGAACGGAACTTGGGGGATACCTCCACAATATTGAATTGTCCCCCAATATGAGTAGTGCAAAGGGTGATTATTGTCTGAATAGACCCACTCTTTGGAGTCGAACTCAAAATAAGGCATCAGTACGGTGTCTATCCGCACGATATTCTGCCCCACAGTCCCAGTCAGGGTTGTGAAGGCCAAGAGTAATAAAAAAACTGTTTTTTTCATATGCTGAGAGGATTAGGGTATAAAAGGCAGTATTTGTAATTTAAAGTTCCTGACAAAAAAATGTTGATGTCAAAGCAGGCCAACAGTCCATAGCTGTTCAAATAGTTAATGAAAGCCCCACCGGCAAAGACCGAGTCGTGGGCAATGCGAAAGTCTTTGATGATGACATTCGAAGGGAGTGTCGCGCTGATGGTTGTACCAGAGGCATTGTCGTGGTAGGAAACAATGCCGGGACCAGTGCCGCTGGAGGAGTAGACGATGTACTCGTCGCCCTGCCAGTGGCGCACGATGGTGGTGTCATAATTGAGGGAGGGCATCTCCCACACGACACTCTGTGGCTGTGCGGCTGCCAAGCAAGGGAGCAGCCATAGGGGTAAGAGAAGCAATAATTTTTTCATGTTTTCTTTGTATTTGTTTTGGGCTTTGGTGTTCAATGGCCGTCTGCGTTCAAGGCAAAGCCCTTACCTGCGACAGACGTGTCTTTATCAAAACTTTTCGGCTGCAAAGTTACAACTTTTTTCTTATATGACCAATTTTTTTTCACTCGATGCAATCTAATGGTGTTATTTTTTTGTGAATTAATTGATCTCCATCTACTTGTATGGGTTTTCCTGGGGAAGATTGAACCCCGAATAGGTCATTAGGGTTTATGACAGATTTGTATTTGTTCCGAACAGATTGGCCACATCTCAGGCGAAAGCCTAACGGGCTACGACGAGTCAGGGATGTGGACAAAATGCCGAACGTTGCTTAAAATAACGTCGCGACCGAATGGGAGCAACGTTTTTTTAGAGAGCAGAGGAAGCTTGCTTGCTCTGCCGAGTCCAAGTAACGTCATGGAACATAATGAAATACTGAGGTGTCATAGACAGACCTAAAAAAATGAAATAGATTGAAATGTCGCTCTAATGACCGATTGGGGTTTAACACTTTGGCAGCCCCGGCTACTGTTCAATGGCTCCCGGCCTGTTGGTAGCAGAACTGTGCCCCCGGACCAATTCGCCCGCGCTTATACTTCGTTTTGTCGTCGCTATCGCGACGCTAGATAAACGTAGGGACAGCGGTGGTGTAGCGTCGGGGTATGGGTTGAGAAATGGGTTTGAGGCTTATTGTGCTTTTTTTACTGAGGCGACACAATATAGTTGGTAGGTGTGCGTTATCAGAAGTGTGTTGATGATTGGAGGAGTGGGTTTTTTGTTTTGTTTTTAATAACTTGTGACTATGCGTCTATTGAAACTGACTTTGCTGACTTTGGTCGCCCTGATGATGGCCCTGCCTGCCCAGGGGCGCAAGAGACCCAACTATGAGATTACGCTGAAGATTGACGGCGGGACGGACACGATGATGATGTTGGGCTACTACTACGGGAGGTCCAACAAGGTGGTGGACACCGCCTTCCGCGACAAGCGCGGGCGCTTTGTGTTCAGCAGCACCACCGACACCCTGCCCGAAGGGCTTTTCTTCTTTGCCAACAGTAAGGGTCACTATGTGGAGTTTGTGGTCTACCACGAGCGGCCGTTCTTTGAATTTGAGACCCAGCAGAAGGAGTGGATGGAGAACATGAAGGTGAAAGGGAGCGCACAGAACGACTTCTTCTTTGCCTTCCATCGCGAGGAGGGGGTCCTGTCGTCGGAACTGATGCGGCAGGAGATGCTGATGGATTCGGCCGACTATGCCCTCTTCTACCGCAAGCAGATGCGTCGGCTGGACAGCCTCAAGACTGCCTATGTGGAACGCGACACGAGCATGTTTCTCTCCAAAATGATGGTGGCCACCAAGGATGTGCCGCCACCACTGGTGGATGCCAACGGTGACACCCTCACCGACGTGCAGCGCAGGGACTATTATCTGGCACATTATTTTGACCATGTGGCCTTGGACGATAATGCCATGGTGAACACCCCGAGGAAGGTTTTCTATGACCGCGTGATGGAGTTCTACGACGATGTGCTGCGCTATGCCCCGCCACAGATCATCATCAAGTATATGGACCCCATGTTGGACCGCAGCAAGAAAGCCCCTAATGTGTTCCAATATCTGCTGGTGAGCCTCACGCAGAAGTACTTGCAGAGCAAGGTGATGGTCTACGACGAGATTTATGTGCATCTTGTGCAGAAGTACTACGCCACGGAGGACAACTGGTGGACTTCGCCCTCGTCCATCGAGAAGGAGGCTCTCCGGGCCAGCAAATGGGAGCGACTGCTGGTGGGCCGCGAGGCACCGGAGCTGATTCTGTACGACACGCTGCATGTGCCTCACTCGCTCCATGCCATGCCCTACAAATGGAAACTGCTCATCTTCTGGTCGCCGAACTGCGGCCACTGCAAGCATGCGATTCCCGAGGTGTACAGGGTGTTTGAAAAATATCAGCAGGAGTATAACCTCTGCGCCTTCACCATCTTGAGCGACCCCGACGACAAGACCCGCAAGGAATGGAAGGAGTTTATGGCCGAACGTCAGATGAACAGCATCCACTGGCTGAGTCTGGACGGCGGCGAGGCCAATGTGGACTGGCATGATATATACGATGTGCAGACAACCCCCCAAATCTATCTGATTGACGAGAACAACGTCATACAGGCCAAAAAACTGGGCGAGACCAGCATCGAGAGTGTCCTTACGGCCATCTGCGGAAACAAATAGAGAACGGAGTTGAGAGTTGAGAGTTGAGAGTTGAGAGATGAGAGTTGAGAGTTGAGAGTTGAGAGTTGAGAATTGAGAGTTGAGAGTTGAGAGTTGAGAGATGAGAGTTGAGAGATGAGAGTTGAGAATTGGGAATTGAGAATTTAGAACTCAGAATTATATATAGTTATGACAAAAAAACAATCACTTCTGGCCCTCAGCTTTGCAGCCATGGCGCTGCTGGCCACGGGCTGCAAAAAGACTATGGAAAATCCTTTTTTCAACGAATGGGGCACCCCCTATGAGATTCCGGACTTTGCCAAGATAAAGACGGAACACTACATGCCCGCCTTCGAGGAGGGCATGAAACGCCAGATGCAGGAGATTGACGACATCGTGAACAATCCCGAGGCTCCCACTTTTGCCAACACCATTGAGGCCTATGAGTACAGCGGCGAGCTGCTGGGCACGGTGAGCAGTGTTTTCTTCAACTTGAGCGAGTGCGAGAACAGCCCCGAGATGGAGGCTATCGCCGAAGAGGTGACACCCCTGCTTTCGGCCCACGGCGACAACATAGCCCTCAATGCCAAGTTGTTTGAGCGCGTCAAGGCCGTCTATGACCAACGCGAGAACTTGGGCCTCACGGGCGAGCAGGCCCGCCTGCTGGAGGAGACCTATAAGGGCTTTGTGCGTAGTGGTGCCAATGTGCCGCAGGAGCAGCAGGCCCGTTTCCGCGAGCTGAACGAGCAGATCGCCTCTCTCACCCTGCGCTTTGCCCAGAATGTGCTGAAGGCTACCAACGATTACCGCCTGGTGCTGGATACGGCCCCCGCAGGCCTCACACCCGACCAGGTGGCCGCCGCCCGCGAGGCCGCCGATGCCGACGAGAGCACCCGCGGCAAGTTGGTCTTCCAACTGAATCTGCCCAGCTGGGAGCCTTTCATGCAGAACTGCCAGGACCGCAACCTGCGCAAGCAGATGTGGGAAGCCTATACCTCCCGCTGCAACGGCGGCCAGTTCGACAACACCAAGATTATCGACACGCTGACCAACCTGCGCCTCGAACGGGCCAATATTTTGGGTTTCCCCACCCATGCCGACTATGTGCTGGACGACTGCTTGGCCAAGACTCCTCAGAATGTCTACGACTGCCTGATGCAGATTTGGACTCCCGCTCTGGCCAAGGCCAAGAAAGAGTGTGCCGATTATCAGAAAATGATAAAGGCCGACGACCCCACCGCCAAGTTGGAGCCTTGGGACTGGCGCTACTATAGCGAAAAGCTGCGCAAGGAAAAGTACGAGCTGGAGGACAGCGTGGTGCGCCCCTATTTCTCGCTGGACAATGTGCGCGAGGGCGCTTTTGCCACCGCCAACAAGCTCTACGGCATCACCTTCCGCGAGAACGACCAACTGCCCACCTACAACAAGGAGGCCCACTCCTATGAGGTGCTGGACGGCGGCCAGGTGATAGGCATCCTGTATATGGACTTCTTCCCCCGCGCCAGCAAGCGCAGCGGTGCCTGGATGACCGAGTTCCGCGGCCAGCGCGTGAACCAGAAGGGCGAGAATGTCATTCCCATCATCCAGGTGGTGTGCAACTTCACTAAGCCCAGCGGCGACAAACCCTCGCTGCTCAACTTCGACGAGAGCGAGACCCTCTTCCACGAGTTCGGCCATGCCCTGCACGGCCTGCTGAGCAAGTGTCACTACCCTTCGCTGGCCGGGACCAACGTGCCGCGCGATTTTGTGGAGTTGCCGTCGCAGGTGATGGAGAACTGGTGCCGCCACCCGCAGGTGATGAAGACCTATGCCAAGCACTACCAGACCGGCGAGACCATCCCCGACGCGCTGATTGAGAAGATTGCTGCCGCCCAAACCTACGGTCAGGGATTCATCAATACCGAACTGCTGGCAGCCTCGCTGCTGGACATGGACTACCACAGCATCACCGCCAAGCAGCCCATCGACGCCAACGCCTTCGAGCAGGAGCATCTGAACAAAATCGGCCTCATTCCCGAGATTATCAGCCGCTACAAGAGCCCCTATTTCCAGCATATCTTCACCACGGGCTACGATGCGGGCTACTATAGCTACACCTGGACCGCCATTCTGGACCACGATGCCTTTGCAGCCTTCGTCGAGAGCGGCGACCTGTTCAACCCCGACCTGGCCAAGAAGTTCCGCCACCTGCTGGAGAGCGGCAACACCGTGGAACCCATGGAACTCTACCTCCAGTTCCGCGGCAAGGAGCCCAGTGTGCAACCCCTGCTGAAAGACCGCGGCCTTATATGATTTTTTTAGTGGCCGAAAGGGAGCCAGACTCCCTGAGAGGTTCCCTTTCGGCCTTTTTCTAACTTAATAACCTCTTTTCGTTATGGATGATAATTCAGTTAAGAAACTTTATCGCAACAGTGCCGACAAGAAGATTGCCGGCGTGTGTAGCGGCATTGCTGATTACTTAAACGTCGACACCACCGTGGTGCGAATCCTTTTCCTCATTGCCCTGCTGTGCGGCAGCTTGGGCTTTTGGATCTACCTGATTGTGTGGATTTGCGCACCGGAACGGGTCCGTTAACCTATAAAGTAATTTTTGTGTTAACCTATAAAGTAATTGGCTCTAGTTTGATAAAAGACTGATTTTTAGCAGCCTCGAAGAGGCTGAATCTCAATAACCCCATACTAAGCGACCAACGGGAGCGCAGTGTGGGGATAGCGAAACCCCTACTACTCAGCGTGTCGAAGACACGCCACATTGAGAAATACGAGCAAGAATCAGTCATACTTTGTACTAGAGCGAAGTAATTTTTATGAAGTACCTTATTACACTATTCCTTGCACTCTGTGTCGGAGTGTGCCTCTGCGCCCAAGAGGCCGACAGCACTCAGTCCCCATTCCTCAGACCTGACTATGCTTTCTTTGAAAACGCATGTGCCGACTCGACGAGTGATTACTACTACCCTAAGTTGGCAGCGCGTTTTGCCCAGGTGGACACCTCGATGACCATGAAAGAGCTGCAGGCATTCTATTACGGGCAGGTCTTCCAGCCCTCGTACAGTCCATACGGTGGCGTAGCGAAGGAGTATGACGCCATCCGTGCCATCATGGGCAAGGAGGAAGAGCCCACCCGCCAGGACTTCGACAGCATCGTACTGCTGGCCGAGCAACATATTGCCAAGAACCCAGCCGACCCTATGGCCTACTACTATAAGTTCATCGGGCTGAATGCCATCTGCCAGAATATGGGCGGAGACACCGTCGAGCGGAGCCGCGCCCAAGAGCAGTTCCAGATGCTCTTTTATGCCATTAAAGCCTCGGGCAACGGCATGAACGTGCAGGATGCCTTTTATGTGGTGAATACGGCTCATGAGTACATGATGCTTAATCTTTATGGTTTCGACGTGACCGGACAGGCACTGATTTCGGAGGGGCGGCATTCGTATGACCTGATGTTTGTGGACGAAAACCAATATGGGGTGGATTCGCTCTATTTCAATATCGACCCCGTGTTTTACCAGCTGTCGAAGGTGCTCTTCGGCGACGAGAGTCCCGATTTTGACCCCAAGAAGAAAGTTACTTCTATCGAATTGCCCATAGGTACTAAGTTTGTTTTAGAATTGGTCAAGACCAAGCGTCAGGAGAGCACTTTCCGCATTGTGGCTATGGAGAAGGTGTCAGACACCCTTATGGCCCACGACCCCAAACTGTTTGCCGACCCGATTGCGAAGGGACAGATGGTGGGCTACTTTGCTCCGACCCATCTCTCAGAGAAGAGCAGCAAAGTATTCAACTGTTTGATTTTTAAAAGCAATGCCAAGAAGGATATGCTCTTCATGGATACCGAAATCCGCTATGGAAGCTTCTCGGACTATGAGTCCACCTCCAACAGCGGCATTCCCCGTGGCACACTGATGAACGAGATGTGGCCCAGCACAGTCAAATCTCTCCGCATCAGCAATATCCGCACCCAAGAGAAAAAGCCTTGACGGCTACTGCCACCGCCTCAAATAATAGGTCTGTGGCATTGGCGTGAGAAGCAGCACTTCGAATCAATAAACGTTTTCGTTAAGCCGAGCGCAGAGTGCAAACCACGCAGTGTTTGCATTATGCCGAGGCGAGAAAACGTCTGTTTGAAAGAAACGCACACCTTCCCCCTCCCCATGTGGGGACGAGGAGTTTCCTAGTAAGAGGTCCGGCCTAAACTTGTAGCTTCATGTGCTGTCAGGTATGGCGTGGATGCGCCCGCGCAGAGAGTCGCACATCATGGCCCTGATGTGGAAGAGGTCGCAGTGGCGGCTGGTGATGTCGTCAACCTCCCTGGCGTATGAGCCGCAATCCATCCGGGCCCTGCCGAAGCGCACGCTCCTTACACGATAATCCCCTCTACGCGCTCCGCAGGAGCTTGTACCCTCGAAGGCGCGTCGCGGCGTGTCGGCCTGCCCAAGCTTGACGTTGGCGTTGCCGTCGCGCCCCTCGATGTAGAACGGAAGCCCGTCCACCTGGGCGATGCCGGGGAAGTACCCGAAGGCCTTCTTGTACGAGTACTTGGAATCGTACTTCTCGGTGGGGATGAACTGGTTGTCGTAGTCGAAGGTGTGAATTGTTGCCTCATCTATCTGCCCGCATTCCAGCATCCCGTCCAAGAGAAGCCCGCTGAGGCCGGCATTGATGCTGAACTTGTAGAGGTTTCCCTCTCCGGACTGCACGAAAGTGTCTTCCTCAGTCTTGTCCGACAGCGTTTTCAGTATCGTGTCGGGGCTGCACAGCCTGTATCCCTGCGATTTTTCGGAGAACTGGGCTGAAAGTCTCTTAGCATCCTCTATCCTAGACCCTCCGGTCAGGTATATTGCCATCATGTACTCGAAAATTTCAGAATAGCTGTATTTCGCCAAATTACACCTGACACCCAAGGTGTTATCTATGACTTTGGCAAGTTCTGACTTGCGGAAATGGTCGATGCAGAAAAAAAACCGCCGAAATTGTACACTGAATCGTTTTTTATTTGTATCTTTGCACCCATAATTGTGTATTGGTTAATGCAATACAAAAATACACAAAATTATGGAAACAGGCGACAGGTTGCCTGAAAAGTATTCAACAATCTGTCGCTCATTTTATTAACACCGCGTTTGCGGAATTAAGGTTTTAAAAAATAATAATGAAAGCAAAACCATTCGTCAAGTGGGTTGGAGGTAAAGGCCAACTCATCGAACAACTGGAAGCATTGCTTCCCGCTGACTTTGATAGATGGGAGAATGTTACTTACATTGAGCCATTTGTTGGAGGAGGAGCTATGCTCTTCTATATGTTACAAACACATCCCAACATTAAGTCGGCAGTAATCAATGACATTAATGAGGATTTAACGACCTGCTATAAGGTAGTCAGAGATAATCCTGACAGACTAATTGAATCATTAAAACAAATACAAAAAGAATACTATTCCCTGCAATCAGACGATTCGCGAAAAGAGTATTATTTGAAGATGAGGGATGAGTATAATACCAAAGCATTGGATTCTATTAGAAACACCACGCTCTTTTTCTTCCTAAATCGCACCTGCTTCAATGGGCTATATAGGGTGAACAAGTCTGGCCTATTTAATGTCCCCTTTGGGAGATATGAAACACCAATGATATGTGACCCTAATACCATATACGCTGATAGTGAACTCCTACAAAATGTCGAAATATGTACGGGTGATTATCAACAAACATTATCCAAAGCCAAAGGTACGACATTGTTCTATTTCGACCCACCCTATCGTCCACTAAGCAATACCTCTAGTTTTAACGACTATACAAAAGATGCTTTCAATGACCTTGCACAAGCACGGCTGAAAGAGTTTTGTGACCAAATTATTCAAGCTGGACATTCTTTTATGTTAAGTAATTCAGACTGTTTCAACACTCCATTACGGGATCGATTCTTCGAAGACTTATATTTAGAGTATGTTATTGACAGAGTTTGGGCATCACGTAATGTAAATGCCAATCCTGCGAAACGAGGAAAATTACAAGAAATACTAGTACATAATTACCCACGAACAAAACGAATGTTAGCAGAAAAATGAATAGGGATTTTGATACTTTCATGTCTCAATTGAAAGAGACAAACGCGACGCTTGACTTCTATTGTGATTTCAAGAAAATTTCAAAGAATGTTGATGATATTGCCATAAGTCTTAATATGCTCAATTATCTGATTGGAAAAGAAGATTTGAGAGCTGCTGTTGAAGCATTGTGGAAACGGGACAAGACGGTATTTGATGTGATGGACATTCTTATTGCAACGCGCAAGAAAGACAACAAAATGTTCTTTGATGAGGCTGGACAATTTCGCAAAGTGCATTCGCTATTTCAAAGTGTTGATGGAATAATGGAGTTTCTTGAAGGCACTGGACTAGCCAATGTATTCCGTAACCAAGAAATAAAAGATCTTGAAGATTATGTATTCGGTGTAGAAACGGGACTGGATACAAATGCCCGTAAAAACAGAAGTGGAGAAATAACAGAAACACTTGTGGCAAGAATATTCACTAATGCAGGAATTACCTTTAGAGAACAGGTGTCATCAAAAGAGTTTCCTGCCATTGCAGACGTATTAGGTGTGGATCAGAAAGTGTTTGACTATGTGATATCAACTGATGCAAAGACGTATTTGATTGAAGTCAACTTTTATTCGGGCGGTGGTTCCAAACTCAACGAAGTGGCTCGTTCATACACAGATATAGCCCCTAAGATAAATGAAGTTGATGGGTTTGAGTTTGTATGGATAACGGATGGAATAGGATGGCATAGTGCTCGAAACAAATTACAGGAAGCGTTTGCCTCTATTACATCAATATATAACTTAACAACAATTGTTGATTTTATTAACGTATTAAATACAAAGAACTATGGCATGTAAGAAAAACCACACAGATGTTCAATATATTATGAGTAAGCTTCCCCCTGATCAAGGAGGCATAGGACGCCACAAATGTGCGGCATGTGCCTATGAAGAGGGGAAAAGGCTTGGACGTCAATTGGCAAATTCTTTCGATATTGGCCAAATAATCGATAGTTTGGAGGAGAGTCAAGCCCAAGAGCAACGACACAAAAGTCCTCATGCAGCATTCGCTAGAGGATATTACAATGGTGTTTGTGAGGCCTATGGAGTACCGGGTATTGATTGATAATTTCAAAATCATTCATGGCGATTGTATGAATATCATCGGGAATTTCCCCGATAAATCTTTCAATGCCATTTTCGCGGATCCTCCGTATTATCTGAGTAACGGTGGTATAAGTGTTCATAGCGGCAAGGCCGTTTGTGTCGATAAAGGGGAATGGGATAAAGGCGGAACGCCAGAACATATATACCAGTTCAATAGACAATGGCTTTCATTGTGTAGAGAAAAACTGACGGACAATGGCAGTATATGGATTAGTGGTACCTATCATAACATCTTTGCTGTAGCCAATTGTTTGACAGAACTAGGCTATAAAATACTGAATGTAATCACTTGGCAAAAAAGTGACCCACCACCAAATCTAAGCTGTCGTTACTTCAATTTCTCTACCGAATACATCATTTGGGCACGAAAATCAGCAAAAGTACCCCATGTGTTCAATTATGAGGTAATGAAGCAGATGAATGGCGAGAAGCAGATGACAGATGTGTGGAAGATACCTTCAGTGGGAAGTTGGGAAAAGCATTGTGGAAAACACCCAACACAAAAGCCCTTGCGCTTACTTTACCGTATTATCCTTGCTTGTACAAACGAAGGAGATACCATCCTTGACCCATTTGCAGGAAGCTGTACAACAGGCATTGCTGCCAGCCTTCTAGGAAGAAACTTCGTAGGGATAGAGCAAGAGCAAGAGTTTGTTGAGTTAGGAAAACGTCGCAAACAAGAAATAGATGACCCTGTTTCGGCACAGAAAATCCTCAAAAAAATGCGAGAGAATCCGGAGGAAGTTATGGTGCTGGTCAATCACGCACGAAAAGAGTTGCGTGAGAAGATGATTGCAAATGGAATTTGCTATATGCGCGCTGGAGAATCCAAAGGCTCTCTACAAGTGGCACCGGGATTTGAGAGAATGAAATATCTGCTCCTTCACACCAATGGAGATAATCCACAACTTTACCAACTAAAAACACCAGGCAAGTTCAAGATATGGGCAAAAGAAACATTGGAAGAACACGGATTCGCTCCTGAACACGCCAAATATTATGTTGTTCTTGAGTTCATAAACAAACCGGTAGAATTCAAGAAAACGCCCCAACTCAAGCAGCGGGGCAACACATATAAGGCAAGAATAATTCCACTAAGTGAATTAGTTGATCTACGTTAACTGCGAAGAGACACTCTATTTAATATGCTTTGTGTCCATTCCATATGGTAACAATCAAGGAACCCTGATAATGGGTAATACAATATACATTTGTCCTATATTGAAATTACCCGTCATGGCGGATGTTCTCAGTTGTGGCAGATTTGAAATCTGGCGCAAAAAATTATAAGGATTTGCAATCCTAAATACAATAATCTTTATCCAATTACCCAGAAGATGCAAAGAAATCAATCGAAGCAGCCATAGAACTCAAATACTCCCGATGCCTTCAACAATTCCTAAATTACAAGCGCACATACGAAAACCGGAATAATCGCGTTATAGCCTGAAAAAAGAAATATGTGCGACCCTAAACAACAATCCAAGATAGAATTTGTTTCTTTTTGTATCGAACAGTACAAGAAGGCTAACAAGTTGGGCGGTGCAGAGACAGAACAGATGTTTCTGCAAAGGGGTGTGATTGACTTCCTGTTGGAGCATTATGAGGTGCTGCACACTCAGGGAGAAAAGGCTATATTGAGCGAGATTGACGAATATCTAAAACACCACCAGCTATGACACTCTATTACGGAAGCATTGAAATAGTAGAAAAGCCGCAGATACTCCAGGCCAACCGTCCATTAGACTTCGGCACAGAATTCTACACTACCACCAGCCTTCAGCAGGCTCGCCGATGGGTAAAATTGCGTATGGAACAGAACAATGTTTCGCACGGCTATATCAATCAATATGAGTATACCCCGCAAAAAGGATTGAAGACTCGGCGTTTCCAATCTGCCAATGAGGCGTGGGTGGACTTTGTGCACGCTAACCGCACTATCCAGAACTACAACCATGACTACGACATCGTGACCGGGTCCGTGGCCAACGACAATGTCTACCTCAGTTTCAACCTCTATGAATCGGGAATCATCAGTAAGCGTGAACTCATCCGGCGACTGAAGACATACAAGCTGGTAGACCGACTGCTGTTCCACACCGAGCAATCATTAGCCACACTTGAATACACAGGCAACAAGGAGGTGAAACTATGACTCAGCCCAAGATAACACAGGACAATGTGCATCTGTTGCTTCCAAGCAAGGTGGCACAGCTGGCCAACCGTCTTTTACAGAACGGTTATGCAAAGAGCATGGCTGACGCACTCACAATGGTTTACACCTCACCCGTCTATGCCAAACTGGAGCAAGAAAAGACCAAATATTGGTGGCTTGGAGTGAACGCACTCTATCAGGAAATAACCATGCAATAAGAGCCGCTCCAGTTTCTTACACTCCGCCAAGTGGTCTAACGTATGAATTAATTTATGAGTTTTTTATACCAGATGATTACCAATTATACGAAAAACCTAAAATCAGCAGACAAGTTTAACAATTATGTTCCATTTCATGAGTCGTTTTC
>DFDY01000001.1 GCA_002368955.1 Bacteroidales bacterium UBA3816 | reverse complement strand
AATGCCACCAACCGCCGCCACCGCCGCCACCACCGGTGTAGGTGGAAAGGCTGACGTTGCTGCCACCGCTTATGTTGCCGTTCACAGTTAGTGTTCCGTTGAAATAGGAAGTGCCGCCGCTGACGCTTACACCCGAGGCAAGAGTGGGCTGGCTGCTGCCGCTCACCACCAGTGGCGAACCGCCGTTGGCCGGGGTCTTGAAGGCATAGACCTCGTTGCCCACCGTGAGGGCATACCAGGTGCTTCGGTTCCACGAACTGGAGGAATAGCAGGTCTGACCAAGTGAGGACCCTCGTTCGAGGCCGCCCACAGCTATCAGGGTGCCACCGTTGACATAGAGTTTGTAACCCTCTTCAGTGTTGGCATCGATGGCCACTTCGGGGCTGTTGGCACCAATGGCGTAAACCACGCCGCCTTCGATATATAGGTTGCCGTTGGCGTCCATGCCATCGTTGCCAGTGGAATGGGCACAGACAAAGCCGTCGCTGATGGTCATGTTGCCAGCCGCGTTGATGGCATCGTCCTTGGAATAGCTGTAGACATGCCCGCCACTGATATTGATAACACCTTTGGACTCAATGCCCTCGTGGTTGGAGGCACTGACACTGATGGTGCCGCCAGTGATGGTGATGTCGCCGTCGCACTTAATGCCTTTGGCCGAAACGCTGTTTGAGCTGCTTCCGCCGCCCCAGTGGCCGTTGCCACCCGACGAGCCGTAGTTGGACCCAGTGCAGGTGATGTTGATGGTGCCGCCCGCAAAGGTGCCTGAGCCGTCGCAGTTGATGCCTTTGCCGCCAGTGCCGCTGTTAGTGATGGTGAGAGTGCCATTTTCCATGCGGAAGGCCGAGTCGGCCTTGATGCCGGCCGAACCGGTGTATTCAGCGTCGTCGCTGTCGTAGGCGGTGCCGCCGGTGATGTTGATGGTGGTGTTGCCGCCGTCAAAGAGTACCAGCGAGTCGCAACTGATGCCTTTCTTCATGTTGGCACTGACGTTGATGTTGAGCGTCCCGCCCGACACTTGCACATAGTCGTTGGCCCGCACGCCATGCCCTGCCGAGGCGGTCACGGTGACGGTGGGACTGTCGTTGAAGTGCACGTAGTCGTCCGAAGCAATGCCCGCCTTGCCCTTGGCCGTCACGGTCAGCGAGCCGCTGCCACTGACAATGATTTGCCCTTCGGCAAAGAGCACCCCTTTCTCGTCCTCGTCGGTGGGTGTTGAGCTATAGGTAGTGCCGTCGGTAAGCGAGTTGCTTCCGTTCACCACCAGATACACTGCCTTGCCCTTATTGGGGCTGGCCTGAGTGCCCTGCACGTTGATGGCCGCGCCATTCGGGTTGGTGATGCTCACATTGTTCAGTACGATGGTCTGTTTCTTGGTACTGTATATCTTCAGGTAGCCGTTGTTGGTCGAGCCGCTGAGGTCATATTCAATCATTTCGCTGCCGGTGTAGACGATGGTTACGCCGTTGCCGTCCACGGTGGCCGAAAGGTCACTGCCGGTGCCGGTCACCGTCGCATCGCCAGAGGTAGAGAAAACCACCGCTACGGTTCCCGTGGCTACGGGGAGGGTGTCGTTGTCTTCGGTGGGGTCCACTACGGGATTGTCCACATTGGTGATTTCATCCTTGCCGCAGGCTGCCATCGCCAGTGAGGCTAATAGTAGAATTTTGAGGCCTTGTTTCATTATCTATGCTATTTTTTTCGGTTATAACGCTCTATAATTCTTTTTATTGTGTGCCGTTCGATTTTAACTATTCTTTACGGTAATTGCCCCATAATAATGACTGACAAGCAACTCTTTTGGCCCGCCACATACCTCCTTTCCTGCACAATTGCGACACTGGGCCAATAAGAATCCTCCACCTAGTTCTGTTTTTCTTGGATGAATTTGTAATGCATAGGGCTGGGAATAATTGTGAGGTATGAAAACTGTCAGAAATATTAAATTTTAGAAAATGTATTGATTATTCTGAAAAAAATCGTATCTTTGCAAATTGTTTCAACTTAGGGTTGAACGAATTATTATTGTGAAATTAATTCTATAATGGTTATGAAAAGTATAGCAATACTTTGCGGCGGAGGTCCCGCCCCCGGAATGAACACTGTGATTGCCTCAGTGGCTAAAACCTTTTTGCGCGACGGCTATCGTGTCATCGGACTTCACGGTGGCTACAGTGCCCTCTTCACCGACAAGCCCCGTATGCAGGACTTGGATTTCTTTGAGGCCGACGATATCTTTAATAAGGGCGGCAGCATGCTCAAGATGAGTCGCTTCAAACCCACCGACGAGGACTTTGAGAAGCGTTTCAACCTGCCCCTCTTCACAGACAACAACATCAAGTTGCTCGTCACCGTGGGCGGCGATGACACTGCCTCCACGGCCAACCGCATTGCCAAATTCTTGGAAAGCAAGCACTATCCCATTGCCAACATCCATGTGCCCAAGACCATCGACAACGACCTGCCGCTGCCCAACGGCTCGCCCACCTTTGGCTACAACAGCGCCAAGGCCCAGGGCTCTGTCATTTGCAGCGCCGTTATGGAAGATGCCCGCACCTCTGAGAACTGGTTTGTGGTTTCGGCCATGGGCCGCTCGGCCGGCCACCTTGCATTGGGCATTGCCGGCGCCTGCCATTATCCCATGGTCATCATCCCCGAGTTCTTCAACAAGACCGAAATCACCGTGGAGAAAATCATCAACATGGTTGTTTCCTGCATCGTAAAGCGTAAGATTATGGGCGTCAACTATGGTGCGGCCATGATTTCCGAGGGCGTTTTCCACAGCCTCTCCGATGAGGAAATCAAGAACAGCGGTGTCCATTTCAGCTATGACGAACACGGTCACCCCGAACTGGGCAAGGTCTCCAAGGCCCATATCTTCAACGATATGCTTGACCGCAAGCTGAGTCAGCTGAAGCTGAAGGTGAAGTCGCGCCCGGTGGAGGTAGGCTATGAAATTCGCTGCCACACCCCCATCGCCTTCGACCTGACCTATTGTTCCCTTATGGGCATGGGCGTGCACACCCTCTTCAATCAGGGATGCACGGGCTGCATGGTCTACGTGGACCAGCAGGGCAACGTGTCGCCACTGTATCTGAAAGACCTTCAGGACCCCGCCACCGGCAAGATTCCGCCACGCCTGGTCAATGTCAACTCCAACAAGGTCATGTCCTATGTCAACGACATCATGGACTACATCACTCCCGCCGACTACGAGGCAGCCAAGAAGTACCTGCCCAACCCCGAGGAGTATGACTTCAAGAAGATTTTGAATTGGGAGTAATGTCTGATTATGAATTCTGAGTTCTGCAACCTGGGTGCACTCGCCTGGTTCAGAACTCAGAATTTTGAATTGCACTACCCATTATAATGTTTACTTGTATGAGAAGATTCACCATCCTCTTTGTGGCATTGCTGATGGCTGTGGGCGCGATGGCCCAGCAGCCTGGCGATGTGGTTATCCTTTATGAAAACGACGTGCACTGTGCCGTGGACGGCTATCCCGTTCTGGCAGGGCTGCGCGACAGCCTTCAGCGCAAGGGCTGTCAGGTGGCCGTGGTGTCAGCCGGCGACTTCTCCTTTGGCGGCCCGATTGGTGCCGCCTCGAAGGGCGAGTACGTCATCAGCATGATGAATGCCGTGGGCTACGACGCTGTTGCACTAGGCAATCACGAGTTCGACTATGGCCTAGGCCAACTGCGGGTGCTGGAAAACATGCTGACGGCCCCGATGCTTTGCTGCAATCTGCGGCTCAACAGCCGTCCCGATTATTTCAATTTCCTGCCCTATGTCATCCGTGAATACAATGGGCTTAAGGTTGCCTTTGTGGGCGTAACCACTCCCACCACGCTCTACACCTCGCTGCCCACCGCCTTTCAGAATGACGAAGGGCAGTATCTGTACAATTTCTGCGCCAACAATTTGCCTGCCATAGCTCAGCAATCGGTCGACATGGCGCGGGCCTCGGGGGCCGAAGTGGTGGTGCTGCTCTCCCATTTGGGCGACAGCGACGGTGTGCCCTCCTCTGTCGACGTGGTCAAAAGGCTGCGCGGGGTAGACTTGGTCCTCGACGGACACGACCATCATGTCATCCCTTGTCGCCGCATTGCCGACAAGGACGGCAACCGGCTGAACCTCACCTCCACAGGCACCCAGTTCCAGTACATCGGTATGGCCGTGCTGCCAACCTCTACCACCGACGAGGTGAACCTGACCAATATCCGCACTCGGCTGCTGCCAGTGGACAGCCTGCGCCGCGCGGGTTGTGTCAGTGCCCCAGTGAGCGAGAAGCTGCGCATCATCAAGGACGATTTCGAAACCATGGGCAAACGTGTGGTCGGCACCACCCAGTACGACCTTATTGCCGAGGAGAATGACATCCGTGTGGTGCGTCTGCGCGAGACCAATCTGGGCAATCTGGTGGCCGACGCCTTCCGCGAGGAACTCCACACCGATATTGGCTGGGTCAACGGCGGCGGGGTGCGGGCCAACTTGCCTGAGGGCAACATCACCCACAACCAGCTCTATGCCGTCTGCCCCTATTCCAACCGCATTGTGGCCATCCGCACCACCGGTCAGGACCTCTTGAACGCACTGGAAACCGCCGTGCGCGAATATCCCAAGGCCGACGGCTGCTTTGCCCAAGTGAGCGGCCTCAGTTTCGAGATTGACCCCAACATCCCCTCCAGCGTGGTGCTGGACAAGAACGGACGTTTCCTGCGTGTGGACGGTCCCTACCGTGTCAGCAATGTGCGGGTGGGTCAGAAACCTCTGGAACTGGAAGACACCTACACCATTGCTGGCAGCGAATATGTGCTGGTCAACGGTGGCGACGCTATTTACTTCCCTCACAAAGAGGTGCTTGCTACCGAAAAGACAACCGACTTATTGCTCCTGGAAAAATACATTACAGAGCATCTGGGCGGCATCATTGCCGCACCCTACGACAAAACGCAGGGCAGAATAGTATTCAAGTAGACAACCCATCATTTTATCATCTAAGTCAAATAAAAACAACAATACATCAACAATGAAAAAGACATTCGTATTCATTCTCATGGCTGCCCTTGCCTTTGGCGCCAAGGCAGAGAACGCCACTCTTCTGAAATCGACCGAGGGAATTCCCCCTTTCATCGAGCGTTCCTCTTTCAATTTCTATTGGGGCTTTACCAACTGGGGCGGCACCACCTTCGGCGGGCTCATGGGCGCAAATGAAGGCACAGCCGCCATCCGCACCTCCTTCTCCAGCTATCAGCTCAGCTACTCCTACTACATTGTCAACCGTGAACAATTCAACGCCGGTATCGGCCTGGGCTACGAGTCCGACGTGTATAAGTTCAAGGACAGCTACGTCACCTGGTCTGGCTCCAGCTTCCAAACCAGCACTCCCGACGTAAGTGGCGACTGGAGCACTCGTTTTGTCACCCGCTATGTGCAGGTGCCCATCCACATAGGCTGGGTCGACAAAAAAGAGCTCTTCAGCGTCCGTCTCTCGGCCATCCCCGCCATCGGCTACGCCAACAACAACACCGGCCTGAAACACCGGATGAAAGTAGACGGCAAGGACCATAGAGACCAAACCAACCTCGGCAACGAGTTGCGCCCCTACAAACTTGACCTCCGCCTGGACATCAGAATCCGCGGCATAGGCCTCTTCATGCAGGTGGCTACCTTCTCTATGATGAAGGATGATTACAGCAGTCTCTACCCCATCAAGTTTGGTCTGGTCATCTGATAGGTCTCCTAATATCCTCAGATCCTACTACTATGGCACCTCCGTCGTCCGTTGGAGGTGTCTTTTTTTATTCATCTCTCTTATGCAATACAGTCGGCCAATAATTGTGTGAATACCATTGATCCCCAATATGCTATCCCTTTCTTGTTCGTTCCTTTGACGGGTCGGAAGCGATGGAGAAACGTGTTGGAAGGGACTGGGAAGCGGTGTGCTTCTGGACTCAGCATACCCAGGCAGGAGGCGGTGATGTTATCAACATCTGCTGTTGCAAAAGTTTTTGCAACGGCAAGGCGTGGAGGGCAAAAATAGTCGTAAATTTGCAATTTGAAATAATGCGTAACTATGTATAGCACTACCCGACATAAATTGCTGACCAAACTGGTGGCTATCATGCTGATGCTGTTGGCTGTGGCAGCTCCTGCCCAGGCCCAGACCAAAAAGCAGTTGGAACGCGACAAGGCCAAGATTGAGAAAGAAATTGTGCGCCTGACCAACGAACTGAGCAAAGCCAGAAAAACCACCAAGGCTTCGGCCAACCAAATCAACCTGATTAAAAAACGTATCACCGAACGCAACAACCTCATCAATAATATCAACAAACAGATGGGCCTTCTGGACCGGCAGATTAATCGCACCGAAGACTCCCTGCGAGTGGTGCGCGGGCAAATCGACAGCATGAAAGTGGAGTACGCCCAAGTGGTGCGCACCCTTTACGGTCTTCGGCAGAATCTTAACTCCACCACCTTGGTGCTGGACAACGAGGCCTATAACTACAGCTACCTGAAACTGAAATACTTCAACGAATATAGCCGTTATCGTCGGCACCAAGCCACCACCATCCGCCGCAAAGAGGTTCAGTTTCAAGACATGAGCCTCGACCTACAGCGGCAGCGCAAGGAGAAATCTTCGCTCCTTTCGCAGGAGAAGAAGCAGAAAGACGCCCTTTCGCGCGAGCAGCAGCAGCAGCAGCAAAAACTCAACAAGAGCCAGCAGGACGAGAAAAGTCTGAAACAACAAATTGCCAAGAAAGAGAAACAGAAACAGCAGCTGCAAAATCAGATACAGCAACTGATCAATGCCGAAGTGGCCAAGACCAGCACCGCCTCTGGTGGCGGCACCGCTGGCGGCAAAGGCAGCGGCAAGTCGTCTACTTCTGGCGGCAGTTCCGGCAGCGGCAAGGTCTACAGCGATGCCGCCTCGTCCGATTTTGTGCAGAACAAAGGCCGCCTCTCGTGGCCGGTTTATTACCGCTCTGTGGCCCGCGAGTACGGTCTCTACACCCACTCCTCGGGTGGTCAGAACCGCAACTATGGCATCGACCTCAACTGCGCGGCGGGTGCTACGGTCAATGCCGTCTTCAGTGGCACCGTGGCCCGCGTCTTCACCGCCCCTAACGGCAGCAAGGGTGTCATCATCCGCCACGGCTCCTACATGACCGTCTATGCCGGGCTGGGCACTGTTTCGGTCAGCCAAGGCACCAAAGTCACCACCCGTCAGGCTATCGGCACCGTCTACAGCAGCGGCGAGGAAACCTCCGAATTCAGTTTTCAGGTCTGGTGTGGCAAAGACGCGCTCAACCCCCGACACTGGTTGAAATAACACTTAGAACAAATAAATAAGACTCCGACATGAGAAAAATCGCCATATTGTTGTTATGTTTGGTACTCACCGCCACTTTCAGCCGCTGCCAGGTGCATGGCATGAAAAAGACCACACGAAGAGCGGCCGCCGCAGCCATGAACTCCTCCCCGTCGCATAATGTCCGGCTGGGCACCCTCTGGGTAGACTCCATCATGAAGGACATGACTCTCAGTCAGAAAGTCGCCCAACTGATGGTCATACGTGTGCCGCTGAACATGAGTGACCGAGAGCAGCGCAAATTCGAACAGACCCTGCGCGAGACTGAAGTGGGCGGCGTGTGCTTCTTCGTAGGCACCGCCCAGCAGACTCTCCCTCTTATTCGGCGGTTCCAGTCCCTCAGCCGTGTGCCCCTGCTGGTGTGCATCGATGCCGAGTGGGGGTTGGGCATGAGACTCAAGGACTGCTATGCCTTTCCGCAGAATGGCGATTTCGGCCTCCTGCCCCCCGAGATGGACACCTTGCTCTACGACATGGGGCGCGAGATAGGGCTGCAGTGCAAGCACATGGGCATCCATGTCAATTTTGCCCCCGTGGTGGATGTCAACAGCAACCCCGACAACCCCGTCATAGGCCCACGCTCCTTCAGTGCCGACCCCAAGCGGGTGGCCCAGCTGGGCATACAGTATATGAAAGGCCTGCAGAGTGCGGGCGTCATGGCCGTGGCCAAACATTTCCCTGGCCACGGCGACACTAAGACCGACAGCCATTTCGACCTGCCTGTCATCAACCACACACGCGAGTATATGGACACCGTAGACCTCTATCCCTTCCAGCAGCTAATCGATGCAGGGGTCGAGGGAATCATGACTGCCCACTTGCAGGTGAACGCCTATGAGAGCCAGCCCAACTGCCCCTCCTCGCTCTCCAGCCATCTGGTCAACGAGTTGCTGCGGCAGCAGATGAAGTTCAGCGGCATGGTCATCACCGACGGCCTCGACATGCAAGGCGTTACCAAATATTATAATCAAGGCGAAGGAGAGCTGGCTGCCCTGTTGGCCGGCTCCGACATTCTGTTGCTGCCCCCCGACGTGCCCCGCGCCATCAAGCGCATCTGCGAAGCCGCTGAAAGCGACCCCGATTTGGCCCGGCTGGTCGACATGCGGTGCCGCCGCGTCCTGCGTGCCAAGCTTGCGCACGGCTGTGCCCAAATGCATCCCGACACTTGGCGGGTGCCCAACCGCGAAGACAGCCTGCGTTGCGACGCCATTGTGCGCTCCCTCCGTCTGGCCACTGCTGGCACCATCGACAGCATTGTCAATGACGGCATCGCCCATCACGCCTACCCTGGCTGCCAGGTGCTGGCCATGAAAGACGGAAAACTCCTTTACCGCAAAGCCTACGGCCACCTGACCTATGACCCCGCTTCGCCCGAAGTGACCATGAACACCGTCTACGACCTTGCTTCTGTCACCAAGATGGTCTCCACCACCTTGGCCATGATGAAACTGGTGGAAACCGGCAAGGTGCGACTGGACGACCCCCTCAGCCGCTATCTCCCTTACCTCAAGAATACCGACAAGTCCAAGATAACCATACGGCAGACACTGAGCCATATGGCCCGCCTCAAATCGTTCGACTCCTATTGGAAGACCGCCAAGGATGCCGAAGACCCGCGAGAGAGCATCATGGCCCAAGTGGTGGCCTCACCGCTGAACGCCAATGCCGGCTATGAATACAGCGACCTCGGTTTCATCCTTCTGGGCGACCTTGTGCAGTATGTCTCTGGTCAGCGGTTGGACATCTTTGTCCATCAGCATTTCTATTCCCCCATGGGCCTTTGCCACACTTTCTACAACCCCACCGAGCACGGCATCGACAGCCTCCAAATAGCCCCCACCGAACAGGATAATTACTATCGCAACCGATTGGTGCAGGGCGTGGTGCACGACCAGAACGCCTACGCCATGGGCGGCATCTCCGGCCATGCAGGCCTCTTCAGCACCGCCGACGACTTGGCGCGAATTCTCCAAATGCTCCTTGACGGTGGCATTTACGACGGTCATCGCTACCTCAAAGCCGAAACCATTGCCCTTTTCAACACCCGTTATTACGACAAGCAGGGCTGCCGTCGCGGACTAGGTTTTGACAAACCCCTTCTGAAAGGTAGTGGCGGAAGTGCCTGCGACGAAGCTTCCCAAAAAAGTTTCGGGCACACCGGTTTTACTGGCAACGTAGTCTGGGTTGACCCCGAGTGCAATATGTTCTACATCTTCCTCTCCAACCGTGTTTGCCCCAGTGCCACACCCAACAAACTGGCCAATATGAACATCCGAACCAAGATACAGAGCGAGCTGTATAAGTCAGTCACGGGTTCCTTGAATGACCAGGCCAACGGGGTGGCTGGTTTTGGCAATTGACTTTTACCCCAATGGCCATGAACCTATATCTGTTCCTTTATAAGACCCTGCTCAGAAAGCGGTATCTTGACTACCTGCAACGGGCCGACGGCAACGAAGACAAGCTGTGCGAAACCCTCCTGCACAAGACTTTCTACGAAGAGTACGACCGATACGATTTTGCCCACAAAACCGAAGCCCAACGCCGCTCCTATATCACCGACCACTACCGCAACCAAGTCTGCCGCCGCATCAATGAACCCCGCCAACAGGCACTCATCATGGACAAATATCGTGCGGCGCAGCTGCTTGAGGACTTTTATGGGAGGCGTTTCATGCAGGTGGCTTCGGAAGCCGACCGGGCCGAATTCATCCGTTTCGGTCAGGCCATGGGACAACTGGTAGCCAAGCCGGTGGACGACTGCGGAGGCCGAGGCGTGCGGCTGCTCTGTCCCCAAGCACCCCACCAGTGGGCAGACACGTTCGACGAGATGATGCAGCAGAAAAGGCGTTTCATTGTTGAAGAACGCATAGCCCAAGACCCCTTTATGGCAAGTTTCAACCCCTCTTCGGTCAACACCGTCCGCATCAACACCTTCCAGCACCGGGGACATGTCAGCCGTTTCACCTCCATCATCAAGACAGGCCGCGTGGGAGCGTTTGTCGACAATGGAGCCCAAGGCGGTGTCATGGCATTAGTCGACTCCGAAACAGGCCTTATTGTCACCGATGCCATAGATGACCTTGGACACACTTTCACCGCCCACCCCGACAGCGGCAGACCCTTCAAAGGTGTGCAGATACCCCGCTGGGAAGAACTGAAGCATATCACCACCCAAATGGCCCTTCGTCTGCCTCGTCTCACCTTCATCGGCTGGGACATGGCCCTGACTCCTAACGGCTGGATAGCCGTCGAAGGCAACAAAGGCGAATTCTTTGCCGAACAAATCGCCCTAGGCCGAGGACTGAAAAAGGAATTTGACCAAATGTGTATAAAAGGTGGTGTGATTATTAATTATAAATTCTGAGTGGAGGAGAGCTTCCACTCAGAATTTATAACTCAGAATTGAGTAAATGAAATTACTATTTATTTAACAGCTTTACGAATCACAATGTTTTGTCCATCCAGACAACACTCGTTAGGGCCAATGAGGTTGCAAATCACCCCGGCCACATCTTCAGGCTGCATAATCGTGGTGGGATCCTCGTCTGGAGCCAAACGTTTTCTTAGTTTAGTGGCACAGCGGCCAGGAGACACGCAATAGACAGAGATACCGTATTCGGCAAGTTCGGCCGTTAAGGTCTGCGACATTGAGATGACTGCAGCCTTAGAAGATGCGTAGCTCAACCAACCAGGACGAGGAGTCATTCCAGCAGTTGACGCTACATTGAGAATCTTTCCACCAGTGTTTTTCATATACTTTACGCATTCACGCATTAGCATGAAAGGGGCAAACACATTCACCCTATATGTCAGTTCGAAACTGTCCAAAGTGGTGGTAAGCAAGGATTTGGGGTCAGTATATCCTGCAATGTTAAGCAAACAATTGATGTCTCCCATTTCATTGTGGATTTCCTCTACGATTGCCGGAATTAATTCTGGTTTCGAAAGATCAAGATAATAAATCTTGATTCTGTCAGTAGAGACAAATCGAGTCATTTCACCCCAAGTGTTGTTCATGTCTTTCTCGTTGCGGCCGATGAGAGCATATTTATCAAAAAGCCCATCCTGAGCTAATTTAATAGCGGTTGCTCTACCAATTCCGGCACCAAAGCCTGTAATAACGCATGTGGACATATCCTGTAGTATTTAATGGTTCATTATTTTCTTTTGACGAAATATTCTTTGTATATTTGTTCGCCTGCTAACATATCGATTCTAGTAGTCAGCTTGATATCATATTCCATTCCCTCGCATATTTTTATCTTGGTTTGAGGAAAATAATAATAAACCAAGCTGGCATCCTCAGTGAACTCTTTATTATCAGAGCGGGACTTTTCGTGGGCATCTTTTAGTAATTGTGTTTCAAACTTATGAGGCAGTTGAACATTAATAAGCTCCGAACGAGTCAGTACTCCTTCGACAAAGTCGTGACCTTTAATCACCGTGAATGGTATGCTTAAACCATACATTGCATTACGACATTCTTCGTTAATCAGATGTTGAAAATCTTCGGTTTTGACAAACGGACGAGCAGCCTCGTGGATAATCACATCGCTAGTTTGAACCAAGGATAATCCATTATAAACAGATTCTTGTCGAGTTTTGCCGGCAGGAGCGAAACGGACAGGTTTACGTATTCCGTATTGATTTAACATCAATTGAATGGATGAGATATATTCATCAGAACATACTATGATTATCTCGGAGATTTCGTTAACCTGATCTACACGTTCTAGGATGTGCATGATAACAGGTTTACCAGCTAAAAGAAGATATTGTTTTGGAACGGTATTGTGCATCCTAGACCCCGTTCCGCCTGAGAGTAAAACTAATGAGTACATATTTTTATTATTTTTGTATTTAATCGTTTTATTTTGCAAAGATACGAACTTTTTACAAATGTGTAAAATAATTGTTTTATTTTTAATGTGAGACAATATTTTATGCAATAAATCGTTTTTCTAAAGAATGAATTCGTAATGGTATAAACACATTGATGGATGAAAGCTTTATTTTATACTTTCTGCTATATTTTATATCCTTTTTCATTTCTTTTTGTAAGAAATAAAAAGAAATACGCTTTTGGTAGTTTTGCTGGGGCGTTCAATGATAATGCTAAGTATCTATTCATCTACACATGTGAGCATTGCCCAGATGTCAATGCTGCGTGGATTAGCAATTCTCATGAAACAGTTAAGTTGATTCGAAGTTATGGTTTTAAAGCCTTCCATATTCTCTCCTTTCAAGGTGTTTGGCATGCATTGACTTCAAAGTATTGGTTCTTTAATTCATACACATCAGATATTTTCTATAGTTTTTCAGGAGGTGCTGTCTGTATCAATCTCTGGCATGGAATAGGTCTGAAACGTATAGAGTATAATATCTTAACTGGTCCTCTTGGAGAGAGATATCAGAAAACAAATTTCAAAGAAGTATATTATCACCCTCAATCATTCAGAGCACCTGACTATATTGTCACATCCACTCCATTTCAGACTCATATGTTCTCTACAGCCTTTCGAGTACCGCCAGAGCGATGTTTGGAATTCGGTTATCCACGAAATGAAATTCTTACCGAATCAGAATCAACCAGAATGAATTTTGTAAAAGGATATGAATCAGAGGATACTATGACGCTGATAGAGAGGTTCAATCAGTATAACCGTGTGCTCATCTATATGCCTACTTGGCGTGATTCTCAGAGGCATCTTTTTACTCAGAGTATGGACTTGAATAAGATCAACAACGCTTTAAAGTCGCATAATGAGTTGCTTTTGCTAAAACCTCATTCAAATGTTGTTATAGAGGGTGATCTGCAAAAGTATTCAAATGTGCTGTTCCTTTCTGGCAAAGTAGATGTTTACCCGATACTTCCTTACACTCAGGTGCTGATAACCGACTATTCATCTGTTCTGTATGACTATATCTTGATGGAGGGGAAGTCGGTGATATTGTATCTGTACGATTATCAAGAATATCTTAACGAAAGAGACCTCTTCTATCCCTTTGACGAAAACGTGGTGGGCAAAAGGGTATACACCTTTGAGGAATTGCTTGCCACAGTGGATGGCCATGACTACGACATGGATGAGTCTAAAAGAAAAGAAATAATAGAGAAATTCTGGGGCGAGACAATTCATTTTAATTCCAATCAGAAAATTCTTGATTTTGTAAAAAGTATAGATGAATAGACAGAAAAACAGTGACTACAATATTATAAATAATCATGAATAATAACTATTGACTAATAAATTAATTACTACTTTTAATGAATAATAAGCCTTTGATTAAAGTACTACTGTTGTTTTTAGTATATTTTGTATCGTTTATTTTTATCCGAAAAAGGAATAGGTATACGTTTGGAGGTCCTTTGGGCACTTTTCGCGATAATGCCAAGTATCTGTTTTTATATGCCATGGAGCATACTGATGCTGATGTGGCTTGGGTTACATCTTCTCGTAGATTGGTGAGTGAGCTTCAGGATAGAGGTTTACGTGCATATCAAGTGAGGTCCTTCAAGGGAATATGGCATGCGCTTACTTCTAAGTATTGGTTTTACAATTCCTATCTCTCCGATATTGATTTTTCACTTTCTGGTGGAGCCATTACAATAAATTTGTGGCATGGTGTTGGTATAAAGTGTATTGAGAGAAACTTAAAGTCAAGCTATTGGGGCAATATTCGTCAGCATCCGACTGTTGATTACTTTCTCCGACATCCGCATCAGTACATTCGGCCACGATATGTGCTTAGCTCTAATGATTTTCAATCCGAGTTCTTTGCGTCGTCATTTGATATTCCTAAGCATCGCTGTCTGGAGTTTGGCTATCCTCGAAACTGGATTCTCAAGGCTACAGAGGAGGAACGAATGCATTTCATAGAGATGTATGAGACTGAAGAGACTGTGGAATGGGTTGAGCGACTGAGAAAAAATTTGGCAGAGAAAGTATACCAGAAGGTGATGATTTATATGCCCACTTGGCGAGACTCTCAGCGTGATCTTTTTACCCAAAGCATGGACCTGCATAGATTGAATGAGGCCCTGGTTGCTAGAAAAGAGTTACTAATACTCAAACCTCATCCAATGATGTACGGATTTGATAATGATTTTGATTATTCAAACATTGTCCTTTTGGATAAATTTATAGATGTATATGAAATCTTACCCTATGTGAATGTTTTGATTACGGACTACTCGTCAGTAATATATGATTTTTTGATAATGGGGAAAGAAATGGTAATCGGTACAGAGAAACCTATGTGCGACAGGTCTGTAATTCTATATATTTATGACTATAATGAGTATGTAAAAGAGAGCCGAGAATTCTACTATCCATACGATGAGAATAATGTTGGTCGGCGGGTATATAACTTTGATGAACTATTGAAAGTAATTACTGAGGGGGATTACGGTCTGTCATATAAAGACTGTTGTTATTTAGTTGATCGTTTTTGGGGAGAGTCTCAAAGTTACGACTCCAGTCGTAAATTGTTAGATTTTGTAGAAACAGGTCGTCGTTGATAGTTTTATAAGCCGAATTCAGGATGAAACACCACTCTGAATTCGGCTTATGGTATTATCCTTTCAATAGTCCTTTGGTGACGTTCTTGCGGAAGAGGACCAGTTTGTTGCCTTTGGCAAATTGGCCACGGAGGGCAAATCCTGTCCAAAGGACAAGTGTGCCGCCCCATTTGATGCATTCTTTCCATAGGCGTTGGAGGTATTTCTTTTGTGAAATCTGCTTGGTGCGGTAGCGCTCGCTGACCCCGATGCCGTAGGTGAGCCGCTGGAAGTAGTCGTCGGTGAGCTTTTTCTCGGGTATGATGTGGTAGAGGATGGCTCCCGGCAGATAGTAAAATTTCATCTTCTGGGTGGTCATCTTGTCGAAGAGGTCTTTCTCTTCGGCTCCGATGAGGCTGTTGCCTTTTCGTCCGAGGTCAACATTGAAGAACCCGACGGTGTCAAAGACACTTTTGCGATAGCAAGCATTGCCTCCGCCGGGAAAGGCCTCGCCGGGGAATTGCCGTTCCTTGTCGCCCAGATAGAGTTTGCCGGTGATGAGTTGGCGGGTGTAGTGGGACATCCAGGCGGGTTCTTTGGTTTCGTAGACGGGCAGGATAGGGCCTCCAGCCGCCACGGCTAGGGGGTCGGCCTCGGTGGTGTCAAACGAGCCGTCGGGGAGGCGTTTCTTGCCAGCCTTGCGTTCAAAGAAGTCGGCATAGGTGCGCAGATATTCTTTGTTGACGGTGGCGTCGTCGTCGACATAAACCAGAAGGTCGCCTTTAGAATTGCGAATTCCGCAGTTGCGGGCGTAGGAGAGTCCTTGGTTGGTTTCGACAAAGTAGCGGAATTGTATGTCGGGATAGTCTGATTGGAACCGGTGGCACTCGGCTTCGGTCTGGTCGGTGCTGTTGTTGTTGACGAGTACTATCTCATATAGGTTTCGCGGGTAGTCATTTTCGGCTATGCTCTTGAGGACGTTGTATATGTATTTGTCTCGATTGTAAGTGCAGATGATAGCGGAAATCATAAGTCTCTTAATTGTTCTGATGGGTGTGATTAGTGCAAAGATGGGAGTTAAAATGGGATTGCCCATTTTAACTCCCTTGATGTGTTATTTTGAATCTTCTTTTGTGGAACGCCTGCGGTAATAGAAAAATAGTGCAGAGGCAATGATGAGAATGGTGGCGATAGAGCATATGAGGGTGATGTTGTCTAGGCGGTGCATGGTGGGCGACTCGTTGCGGAACTCAATTGTATGGTCACCTGCGGGAATGACCATGGCGCGCAAGATGTAGTTTGCACGGAGATATTCGGCGGGTTGCCCGTCGATATAAGCTTTCCAGTCGGGAGAGTAATATATCTCGCTAAAAATGGCCAATGAGGGTGTGGCACAGTGGGCGTGGTAGGTGAGTGTGTTGAGGTCGGCAGGCTGTTTGTGCTCCATGACGATTGTGGCAGTGCTGTCGATGGGCAGCGGGGCTGTTCCATTCAAGGAGGCTTCGGGCAGCTGCTTCAGTTTGTCGCCCATCTCGGGCATGTTGATGACGGCGGTGGTGGCTGGGTCGATTTCGTTTAGTGACAGTATCTCCTCATTAGCACTTTTGACGGGGTGGATCATGCCCACAAACCATGCGTTGCCTAATGCCCCGGGGTTGCGTTGCACTTGCCCATCGCGGGTGACAACGTAGCGGGTGTTGAGCATATTGAGGACGTTGGGATTGATTTGGTATGAGATGTAGAAGTCGATGAGGTCTTGGTAGCGGCGTAGTTTGGCGGCGCTGTAGCCACCCACTTGGTTATGGAAGGCGGAGGGCTTGGAGTCGTTGAAGGTGTTGACAGCCAGGTTGAGCACGCGGTAGTCTTGGTCGCCTGCTTGAGCGGCAATGGCGTCGATGTCGTAGTCGTACTGGGCAGGCTGCATCTCTAGCTGTCGGGCGTTGCGGACATAGTTGTCTTTATTGAGGTAGCGGCTGTTGACGGCCTGAAGGTCGATGACGATGAAGAGGGCTAGGAGGGCGGTTACGATCCAAGATGATTTCTTCTTTTGGCTAAGAAATTTGATATACACAAAGAGGGTGACGGCAGCGATGAGGATGAAGGCGATGCTGCGCCAAGAGTCGCTGCTGAAGAGTGCTTTGCGGTCTTGGATGAAGATGTTCTGCAACGCGGGCCACTGGCTGCCATACTGGGCTGCCATCTCGGTGTCGGCACTGCCGCTGTAACTGAGACTGCCAGAGAAGAGGAGTCCGAGGAGGATGACCCCGACGGTGGCTCCGGCAGATATGTAGAGTGCGCGTAGGGCACGTTTGGTATCGAGGTTATCTCGGAATACTTCGCGGAGACCCAAGATGCCCATAATGACGGTGAGCACATTGGCCAGCACTAGACTCATAGAGGGGGTGCGGAACTTGTTGTAGAGAGGCAGGTGGTTGAAGACCCATTCATTGAAGCCCATGAGGTTCTTGCCCCAACTGAGCATGACGGCCAGGATGGTGGCAATGAGAATCCACCAGCGTTCAGGTCCCTTGACCATGAGCATGCCAAAGACAAAAAGGAAGATGATGATGGCACCAAAGTAGACCGGGCCTGAGGTGAAGGGCTGGTCACCCCAATAGAGCGGCATCTTGTCTTGGTGGAAGTTGTTATAGCTTGCACTTTTGTGGCTGACAGGTTCCATGCTGCCGCCACCACGTGCGCCGGGTACAAGAAGGGTGTAGGTCTCGCCAATTCCGTAGCTCCAGCTGAAAGCGTAGTTGATGTCGAGGCCGTCCTGGTTGGCGTTGTTGTTACGGGGAAATTCGGCCCCATAGAGGTCTTGGGGGGTGACGGTTATCTCGCTGCCGCCACGCATGGTGTATTCCATGTACTCTTGGTTGACCAGCAGATGGCGTGTGTTGCAGGCGATGGCCAGCAGTGCACCGATGGCGAGTACGAGGACGGATAGGAGGAGACGGGGGAAATACTTGTCCTTGAGGGAATAGACAAGGTATACGAGGCCCATGACAACGCCTGCGATGGCAGTATAGAATGTGATTTGAATGTGGTTGAGGGCAATCTGCAGCCCCAAGGCCAAAGTGAAGAGGATGCCGCCCCACACGAGGCGGGAGGCGGCACGGCGTTTGTCCTCGCGATAGATAGAAGCTCCTTTGAAGCAGAGCAACATACCGGCCAAGATGGGTGCCATCATTGACATGGCCCAGGCTTTGGTGATATGTCCGGCCTCGATAATGATGATATTATAGCTTCCGAGACCGAAGGCAAGTCCGCCTAGGAGTGCCAGCCAGGGGCTGAGCCCGAGGGCGACCAGGGCGATGTAGAATCCAAGTAGGTAGAGGAACAAGACACCCATGTCGTTCTGACGGTTGAATATCTGAAGAGAGAGGACATTCTTGATGGGTGTGTACATCGAGTGCTGTGGGCTGTTGGTGATTTGGTAGCCGGGCATTCCGCTGAACATGCTGGGACACCAGGTGGAATATTCGCCGGTGGCTGCATGATAGTCTTTTTGGGCTTTGGCCATGCCTTCATACTTCTGTAGGTCTCCCTGGGGCAGGGCTTTGCCTTGAAGGATGGGCATGAAATAGAGTGCCGAGATGGCGAGCAGGATGACGATGATGCCTGCATGGGTGAGGATGGATTTTTTCATGTTACTATATTATTTTTTAGTTATTCTTGATGTTTTAGCGTATAAGGGTGATGGTTCCGACAATGGGTTTTACATTGCTTTGGCAGGGGGTGGCAAAACGGATAAGGTAGACGTAGGTGCCTGCGGGACAGGGAGTGCCGTTCTTGGCTCCATCCCAGCCCTCGGTGAGGCCGTCGAAGGTGCACACCCAGTCGCCCCACCGTTGGAAGATGTTGACTTCCATCTTGGTGACGTTGTCGCTGAGAACACGGAATTGGTTGTTGCCATCGAGCAAGGGGGTGAAGATATTGGGCACCCAAAGGTGGTGTTGGCAGGAGGTGTCGGTGTTGGCCAGGACGGTGATGTGAATAATGCTGTCGCAGCCCATCTGGGTGAAGAGGGTGTCTTCAAATGTTTCACCCGGCCAGTATTGCCGACCACCGGGACCCAGGTACCCTCTGTCGGGATTTACATAAACTGTATCGAACTGGTAGTAGTGGGGCAATGTATCGACATGAAGGTGGATAATGCTGTCGCACCCCTGCGGGTAGGAGAGAGTAATAGTATAGTCACCGGGAACGGCTAGTGCGTATTGCTGTATATAGAGGGTGTCGTTGCAACAACCTGTGTCTAGGCTGCCTTCAGGCAAAGGACTAAGCGAAAGGTGGAGCATTATGGTGCTGTCACATCCATTGATGGTCTGATAATGAAGGATGTGGGTGTCTGGGACCGAGAGGAGGGTGTCGTCCCAAAGCATCATTTGCTGGCAGGCAGTGCTGTCAATGGTATCGAAGTAGGAGGGGGCTTTGTGGAGTTGGAGGGTGATGATGCTGTCGCACCCTTGAATGGTTTGGTATGATAAAGTATGTGTGCCGGGGACTGAAAGCAGTGAGTCGTTCCAAGGAAGTTGGTCTAGGCATGTAATGCTGTCAATCGTGTCGAAGTAGGACGGGTAGGTCGTGAGGTGTATGGTGTAGATGCTGTCGCATAACCCTTCGGGAGCAGACACCGTGAAGTGAGTGGTGGATGGGGCTAGCAGCAGGGTGTCGTGCCAATGGAGTTGTCCTGTACATGAGCCTGTGTCGATGGTCACATCGATGTTGCCCGTGATGCGTGTGGTGGTGTCGATTCCACCGAGGCCCATGGCGTATGCCTCCCAGTTTTCGGCTAGTCCGTATGTGAAGGCAGAGAAGCCAGATCCTGAGGTGAAAAGGGTGTGGTTATTTTGGGTGATGGGATGACGGGAGTAGCTGTATGCGGTCCCGCTTATGGGTTGGAAGTCGGTGAGGGGTGAACCGTCGAGGAGTAAGAGGGATGTCTCGGAAGTTGGAACTACAATGTTAACGTAGTACTTGGCATTGTAGCCGGGGCGGTTATTAAGTGGGAATGTGGGGAATGTGCAGTAGCGGCTCACCTGATGGGCTGAATTGGGAGCGAACATGGCGACATCGCCCCAAGATTTGTATCTTCCGTCCATGTATTGGTATAGGACGGCTGGTTGCGAGGTGGTGATATGGGCAGGGCCGTTGAGTTTGAATTGGTATGTTTGACCGCGGTTGAGTGTGTTGAGGAGGGTTCCGTTACGATAGATTTGGCAGTTGTCCTCTCCGGCGGTGACTCTGACGTAGTCGCTGGTGTCGTGCCAGGCAGTGGGTGTAAGAAACCATTCGGTGCTGTAGGCTTCGAGTGGTATATTCTGCTGGTATGTGTGGTCAGCCGAGCTACCACCGGGGTCGGGGATGGAGGTGTTGGAGGCTCCTGAGAAGACTGCTATGCGCTTGCAATGCAGGGAGGTGACGGTGGTGCCACTGAAGTCGCCGCTATTGGACGGGCCTTGGACTTGTAATATCTGACCTGCGTTGATGATGTCGTAACGAGTGGTTCCTGCTGCGATTCCGTTTGCGGTTGGACTGCTGAAGGTGGTTTCGACGATTGTGGAATCTTCTGTTGCTAGGACGCTGAATTGTGAGCGGCTTTCATTTAGAAAAGAGCAGTGGTCCACGGGTGTGGACTGTACGATATATTCGGTCCCGAGGGAGGTTGTAGACAGTATTTGAGTAGCATCGCATGAGGATGGGGTTCCATTATGGTTGTATATCCATATTTGGACACTGTCTGTGGAAACTACGTGCAGACCTTTGTTTGTAATCCCAAATCTGTTCATTTCCCAACATTCTGAGGTGGGGAGTTGATAAGTTGTAATTCCAAAGGCGTTAACAGAGATTGTATGGCTCCATCCGGAGTTGGGGTTCGATATTGTAACTGAGCAATTCCGAGGGCCACAAGCCGAAAGGTAGTAGCTGTCTATGTCTGTTACTAAGGTGTTAGACATTAAAGCCACCCAAAAGTCAGTGCCTTGAGTAGTAAACGACTGGGCGTGGATGTTGATTGACATGGTGCTTGCGAGTATGAAAGCTAGCAGAATGAAAGGCCGGATGCTCATAGCATTATCTTGTTTTTTTTGTGTGTGATTCATGTTCTTTATCCTTAGATCTAGTTTAGTATGGTTATAGTACCGACGATGGGTTTGGGGTGGAGTAGACAGGGAGTGACGTAGCGGATGAGGTAGACATAGGTGCCTTGGGGGCAGGGGGTACCGTTGTGGGTGCCATCCCAGCTCTCGGTAAGGCCGTCGAAAGTGCACACCCAGTCGCCCCAGCGGTAGAAGATGCTTACGTCCATCTGGGTGACGTTGTCGCTGATGACACGGAAACGGTTGTTGCCATTGAGCAAGGGGGTGAAGATATTGGGCGCCCAAAGGTGGTGTTGGCAGGAGGTGTCGGTGTTGGCCAGGACGGTGATGTGAATGATGCTGTCGCAGCCCATCTGGGTGAAGAGGGTGTCTTCAAATGTTTCGCCCGGCCAGTATTGCCGACCGCCGGGACCTAGGTACCCTCTGTCGGGATTTACATAAACTGTATCGAACTGGTAGTAGTGGGGCAATGTATCGACATGAAGGTGGATAATGCTGTCGCACCCCTGCGGGTAGGAGAGAGTAATAGTATAGTCGCCGGGAACGACTAGTGCGTATTGCTGTATATAGAGGGTGTCGTTGCAACAACCTGTGTCTAGGCTACCTTCAGGCAAAGGACTAAGCGAAAGGTGGAGCATTATGGTGCTGTCACATCTATTGATGGTCTGATAATGAAGGATGTGGGTGTCTGGGACCGAGAGGAGGGTATCACCCCAAAGCATCATTTGCTGGCAGGCAGTGCTGTCAATGGTATCGAAGTAGGAGGGGGCTTTGTGGAGTTGGAGGGTGATGATGCTGTCGCATCCTTGGGTGGATGAATAATTGAGGGTATATGTGCTAGGGACTGCCAAAAGGGTGTCGCCCCAGATTACTGTGTCGTGGCAGAGTGCGGTGTCGGCAGTGTCGGAATAGGTGGGGTATGTTGTAAGTTGGATGGTGAGCAGGCTGTCGCAGCCTTCGCCAGTGTGGGGAACAAATAGTGTAGTAGTGGAAGGTGCAACCAAAAGGGTATCGCGCCACCAGAGCTGGCCAGAGCATGACCCAGTGTCTATAGTAAGCGCGTAGGTGCCACTGAGGTTTATGTGGATGCTGGTGTCGGTGCCGCCAAGCGACATGGCGTAGGCTTCCCAGTTTTCGCCAAGACCGTAAGTATAGGCACTGAAGCCCGAGCCTGTGGTGGTGAGGGCATGGGCTGAATTGGTGATGCTTTGTCGAATATAGCTGTAGTTGGTGCCGGGGAAAGGTGAAAAACCTGTCAATGGGTTGCCGTCCAATTTCAAAAGTGCGGTTTCGGCAGTGGGTACTACCACGTTGACATAGTATTTGCTGGTTGCGGGGGGGCGGCTTCTGACAGGGAGGCAGGGAAAAGTGCAGGCTTTGGTTGTCTGGTTGATGGGGTTGGGGGCAAACATGGCCACGTCGCCCCAGTCACCGCCGGTGCTGAAGTTATGGCGGCTGTCGAGGTATTGGTATAGGGCTGCGGGGTGCGAGGTGG
>DFDY01000048.1 GCA_002368955.1 Bacteroidales bacterium UBA3816 | reverse complement strand
CCGACGGCTATGAGGCTACCGAGAGCTTCTTCCAACTGCTCGACTTCGATTTTGTGGCAGGCCGTGCTCCGCGCGACTCCTCCGAAGTAGCTGTCTCGGAATCCTTTGTCGAGCGCATGGCAGAGTTTGCCGACTGGAGCGATGGAGCGGTGGGCAAGACATTCCTCATCACCGGCCATCCGGATGGAGAAATACAGTTTCCCCCCTTCACTATCTCGGGCATCTACCGAGATGTCCGTATGGGCATCTATAACGATTTGCAGGAACGACCCAGTGTCTATTTCCACGGGGTGCTCGGCGACGGCAAATCATATATGCCTTATCTCATCTTCAAGACCTACCAGAAGATGGACGATTCCCTCTCCATGCGAATCTCCCATGCCCTATCTGCTGCATTAGACGGTCGCCAACTGCCGATAGTTTCATGGCAGGAGGAAATCCGCTCGGCCTACGAAGACAGCCGCAAGATACGCAATACGCTCCTCATCGGTTCCTTCTTCGCCATGCTCATAGCCATGCTGGGCCTCGTGGGCTTCGTTCGCGACGAATCGAACCGCCGCAGCAAAGAGATGGCCATCCGTAAGATAAGCGGTGCCACCGCTGCCGACGTACGCCGCCTGCTGGTGTGGGAAGTATTCAAATTTTCACTGGTGATGGCAGTTGTGGCTTGCGTATGTTCCTGGTTTGTGGCATCCAAGTTATTGGAACAATTCGCCGAGCAAATCACTCTCAGCCCCATAATCTTCATCGGGGGGGCCACTGTGGTTCTCCTCATTGTTGTCGGGGTGGTCCTCCTATGCAGCCACCGCTTTGCGCGAACCAATCCTTCTGAACTACTCAAAAACGAATGATTTATTTTGATGAATAAAAAATAGCCTGTCGGGGCGGACAACCCGCCCCGACTAATTTTAGATAACCGAACAATAAAATGCACATCTATTGAGTTATCTAGACAGATTTTCGTGCAGAAAAATGTGGCGCGAATACATTTTTATGCACCAAATATAGTAATTAATGATTATCCGCTATCGTCCGAAATATGAAATCGCGTCTCTCCGAGACGCACTTATGGGGTTGATTACAATCCCCACACTGCGAAAATCGGAGATTTTCTTGTATGGGGTTATTGAGATTAAGCCTCTCCGAGGCTTCTTCGGTGCAATGCGGATAGTCATATAGTAATTTTCTTAATCCTCTGCACTTGCAAAAGTACAATGACAATATGAAACGAAACCCTTCCAAGATATTGGTCGTCGACGACAATGCCGCTGTCCGCAAGGCGTTGCAGCTGCTGCTCTCGCCGCGCTTTGCTGAGGTGGAGTTGATTGCTTCGCCAGCCACATTGCCGGCCACCATGGAGAGGCTGCATCCCGACGCGGTGCTACTGGACATGAATTTCCACGCCGACATCAACAGCGGGAACGAGGGCCTCTTTTGGACCGACGAGATTGTGCGCCGTTGGCCGGAGACGCGGGTGGTGCTCTTCACCGCCTACGCCGACATCAACCTAGCGGTGGAGGGCATGAAACGCGGTGCTTTCGACTTCGTGGTGAAGCCCTGGGACAACGACAAGCTGGTGGCTGTTCTTGAGGCCGCCGCGGCAGGACATCGCAATGCCGCGGCCCGTGCCACGAAAAGCACTCAGGGCAAGTCCAACGGGGCGGTAGAACCTGCAGATTTCTTCTGGGGCGAGAGCCTGCAGATGGCTCAGATACGCCGCGTGGTGGAGAAAGCTGCCCCGACCGATGCCACGGTGCTCATCACCGGCGAGAACGGCACGGGAAAGGATGTGCTGGCACGCGAGATACACGCCCACAGCAGTCGTCGCGACAAGCCCTTGGTGTGCGTCGATGCCGGTGCCATCCCCGAGAGCCTTTTCGAGAGCGAGCTCTTCGGCCATGTGAAGGGGGCCTTCACCGATGCCCACAGCGACCACAGGGGCAAGTTCGAGCAGGCCGACGGCGGCACCCTCTTCCTCGACGAGATAGGCAACCTGCCACTGCACCTGCAGGCCAAACTGCTGCGTGCACTGCAGGAGCGAAAGGTGGTGCCGGTGGGGAGCGAGAAGGCCGTGCCTGTCGATATACGCCTGATTTGCGCCACCAACCGCGACTTGGAGGCAATGGTTCGGGAAGGCACCTTCCGCCAGGACCTCTACTTTCGCATCAATGTGTTTCACCTGCCCCTGCCCCCGTTGCGCGAGCGCACGGAGGACATCGAGCCGCTGGCCGAGCAATTCGTCAGCACCTTTGCCACCCGCTACCACCGGCAGGTGAACGGGCTTTCTGCTGCAGCCGTGGAGCGGCTGAAAGACCACCCTTGGAGCGGCAATGTGCGCGAGTTGCAGAACGTGATTGAACGCGCCGTTATCATGGGCGAAGGCCCCCTCCTGCAGCCAGAGGACTTGGACCTGCCCGCTGCGCTAGGCAGCAGCTCTGCCACCCCGTTGGAGGCCGCTGAGGAACAGACTATCCGCACCGCACTGGCCCGCTATGGCGGAAACCTCACGCTAGTGGCCAAAGAACTGGGCATCAGCCGCCCTACACTTTATGCAAGATTGAAGAAATACGGAATCTAAACAATTGAGAGTTGAGAGTTGAGGGGTGTTTTACTTTGCAAACATGCCAATATACTTTTTAGTTTTTAGTTTTTACCTTTTACTTTTAAAAAAACATGTTGGGAATCATCGCATCAGTCGTAGCCCTCGCAGCCGTGGCCACTGCCACTGCCATCATCGTGCGAGAACGCGACCGCCGCAAGGTGGAGTATATGCTGGATGCTTTCGAGGATGGGGAGTATAACTTTCGTTTCGACGAAGGCAAACGTTTCAACCGAACCCTCAACCGCATCAAATGGATTATCGATAGCCGCCATCAGCAGAACGAGACCGAGTCGTGGAGCAAGCTTATCCGTGTGCTCACCCACGAGATAATGAACACGGTGAGCCCCATCGCCTCGCTCAGCGACACGCTTATGCGCTATGTCCACGACCCCGCTGACGACCACCATGAGGTGATTGCATCGGGGCTGGAAACCATCGGGGCCAGTAGCCGTGAGTTGATTGACTTTGTGCAGAACTACCGCGAACTGACCGGTGTTGCCCGCCCCATCAAGAAACCTCTGCTGGTGCACGACCTGATAGGCAAGGTTTTGGAGCTGACACGCCCGATGGTAGACGAAGCTGGGGCCCAATGCACTTTCAGCGAGCGCATGGCCGACACGCTTATCTATGCCGACGAAGGACAGATGTGCCGGGTGCTCATCAACTTGGTGCGCAACGCCCTTCAGGCCGAGGCCACACGCATTGACATTGCCGCCGAATTGGACGACGACAGCCAAACCCTCATCCGCGTGCGCAACAACGGCTTGCCCATTCCCCGCGAGAGTCAGGAGCAAATCTTCATCCCTTTCTACACCACCAAAAGTCAGGGCAGCGGCATCGGCCTCAGCCTCTCGCGCCAAATCATGCAGGCCCACAACGCTGCCATCGACCTCCATCACTCAGACCCAAACAGCACCGAATTTGTGCTGACCTTCAGATAATCCCCTATCGGTCATTAGACCGACACTTGGTCAT
>DFDY01000024.1:36771-39073 GCA_002368955.1 Bacteroidales bacterium UBA3816 | reverse complement strand
CTCTTGGTGGTACTGGTGTCCATCTTGACAATGAATTGCTGCTACGGAGTGTTTCCTTTCTTAACGGTAACGCCACATCACTTCCCGATGGCGAGGGAAACGCCACACATTGAATGGCTTATTCTGATGAGGAAATGGTTGATTGGGACTACCGAATATTCATTGAAACCTTGGCCACCTTTTGGCCACCTTTTTGAATATTCATTCAGTTTTATTGCTCGGTTTAAGAACGTCAAAAACAACAACGATTACAATTATAAATAGTTACTAATCAGTAATTGTGCCTGGGGCGTTCCTGTTCCGGGCACCAAAGAGATTTTGCAAGTAGCTTAAAATGAGTGAAAAAGTAAAATCTTTTTTCTTTTATATCCCAAATTTGGTCATATTTTCAAAATAGAAACGCGATGTATGAGTCAGATTATAGTTCAAAAACTTGAAAAAATATTTCTAATTCAAAATAAAGTTGTATTTTTGCAAACGAAAAATGCGTATTTACGCAAAAAAAGTTTGTAATATGGAAATTGTAAGAGACCTATATTTAAAGAAACTGATTGACAGTAAGCATAATGGAATGATAAAAGTGGTTACAGGTCTTCGTCGTAGTGGAAAGTCTTATTTACTGTTCAAGTTGTTTTACAATCACCTCGTTGACAATGGTATAGATAATAATCATATCGTCAAAGTCGACCTTGAAGACAGAAGGAACAAAGCATTGCGCAACCCAGACGCCTTGCTTGCTCACATAGACGGCAAGATGACAGACAATCAAATGTATTACATTTTGCTTGATGAGATTCAGCTGGTCAATGATTTTGAGGATGTACTCAACAGCTATTTGAAAATCGAGAATGCCGATGTGTATGTTACTGGCAGCAATTCCCGCTTCTTGGCCTCGGATGTAATTACCGAATTTAGAGGTAGAGGGGACGAGATACGTGTGGCGCCACTCAGTTTCGGGGAGTTTATGTCCATTTATGAAGGGAGTAGGGAGAATGCCTTGGACGAATATATGACTTTCGGCGGGTTGCCGGCAATTCCTTCAATGCCCACTGCCGAAAAGAAAACCAGCTATCTCAAGAGTCTTTTTGAAAAAACCTATTTATCCGATATTAAAGAGCGTTATAGGATTAACAACGACTCCGATTTGGAAGAGCTTATAAACGTGGTAGCCTCTTCTATTGGAGGCCTTACAAATCCAACAAAATTGGAAAACACCTTCCGCTCTGTAAAGAAAAGTGATATCACACATGTCACAATAAAAAAATACATAGACATTCTCCAAGACACCTATTTGATAAACAAAGCTGTGCGCTATGACATTAAGGGTAGAAGATACATAGATACTCCTTCCAAATACTATTTTACTGATATCGGACTGCGTAATGCCCGCCTCGACTTTCGTCAAAACGAGGTTACACATGCTATGGAAAACATAGTGTATAATGAACTTTGTGTGCGAGGATTTAATGTGGACGTGGGGATGATAAATTATAACAGCAAAGACGCTCAAGGAAAAAGCGTCCGAAGTCAGTTGGAAGTTGATTTTGTATGCAACCATGGCAGCCAAAGGTATTACATCCAGTCAGCATGGCGTCTTTCTGACGAAGAGAAAAGAGAGCAAGAGACAAGATCACTTAGACAAATCAAAGATAACTTTAAAAAGTTTGTCATTACCGACGACCCAATTAGGCGTTACCGCGATGAAAATGGAGTGATATACATGAATATATATGAATTTTTGTTGGAAGAAAAGAGTTTGGAGATTGATTAATGGTCTGTGTATCAATGTGAAAAAGGAATATGTTGCAACCATAGTTTGACGAATAATAATGATGATGTAGATTTAACTAATGAAGGAGGCAACTAATGAAAAGAATTCTACATAATAGTGATCTAGGGTTCTATACTCAAACTTTTTTCAGAATACATTTATACAAGAATGTAACATTTAACCACATGAGTGAAGAGGATTATGCTGTTTTGGCTCATGAATATATCCATTTTCTGCAAGATATTTCTACGACATATGGCGCTTTTATGGCATATTCCTCTTCCGAGTATATGAGGTCTGTGGCATCAGCCATTCGTAACAGTGAAGACGGAATTATTGATGTTCCGTTCACACCTGAAATTGATTCTAGTAATGTATATGCAAATTTTCATTTCCGAAAATCCAGAATATGCTCCGAATGATTGGATATGGCGAGAATGTCGGGTCGGGTTTCCCCACCATCATATCCGCTTGGAAAGATGCCCACTGGGGAGAACCGGAACTGAAAAACAAGATTGAGGTTGATGAGGT
>DFDY01000024.1:15280-36704 GCA_002368955.1 Bacteroidales bacterium UBA3816 | reverse complement strand
GAATTGGTACTACCTATACCTGCGAGGGGGGGTAATGATAGGGTAAATGATAAGATAAATGATAGGATAAATGATAAGATAAATGATAGGATAATGGCTACATATACCATTATCCGATTAAATCCAGGTATCAAACGTAAAGACATTTCTAATATTTCAGGAAAGAGCCTTCCTACGATAGACAGACATATTGATGTTCTTACAGAAGATGGATTGATTGAGTATAGGGGCTCAAGGAAAACCGGTGGCTATTATGTCAAATGAGGATTATGTTTGACTCATTCCCCTTGGCCACCTTTTGGCCACCTTTTTTGACGATTTACTGGATTTTGATGTGCTATTTGAGTGCATAAATAATTGCAAAATACACGATTATGGACAATTGAACATAATAAGAAATAATTAAAGCGTTCCTGTTCCGGGCACCAAAAAAGAAGACCGTTTGGCCTTCTTTTTTTATGCCCGTAACAATCCTTTTAACTATTGGTTGACGGCATTCGCCGTCCCTTCCAGCCCAAGTCTGTTCTAGTCATCAAAGGTATTTTGCAAGTAAATCTAAATGAGTGAAAACGCAAAATATTTTTGCTTTTATATCCCAATCTTGGCCATAGTTTGGCCATGGTTTTTTCAGAAAGAACAATTGGGCATCTTTAACATGGATGGGAGGCATCATCCCTTTCTCACCCTCTTTATCGCCGTGTTGGGCACCTCTGCAGAGATGGAACGAAAGAACATCAAGTACAGACTCAACTCCGGCAAGGAGAAGTACATCGCCGAAGGTGGAAAGGTTGGCCGAAAGAAAGGATATACAAAATCCGATGAGAAATTGCAAGAAGAATATGCAGGGGTAATTAAGCAGTTGAGGAAAGGGCATCCCACCCGTATGATTGCAAAGTCCGAGGGTGTAGGAGTCAGCACCGTTCAGAGAATGAAGAAAAAGTTTGTAGATGTAGCATAACAGAAAGGAGGTAAATATGGGAAGAACTAAATGTAAAGTTGATTATATGATGGAATATGCCGACGATATACGGCTTTTGAGAGATGGTCTTTCGTTAAGAAAAGTACGGAGTAAGACCGGCAGAGCACTAAACACTTTGAGAAAATTGAGGAGATTATTCTTAATATAACCACACTTATACTATAAAAGGCAAGGAAAAAACATCCTTCAAGCCATTGATTTACACAATAAAGTCGGTCTTTTCTCGTTATTATTATAGTAATTACAAGGAAAGAAAGATATGGCAAAGAAGAAAAAAGTTGATATAGAGATTACTGCTAATGATACGGAGGTGGTCGCAAAATGCGACCACCTCGTACCTATGAAACAAATCGAGGAGATGATAATTACTCTTCGTGGTGTACAAGTGATAGTTGACCGTGACTTGGCGATGCTCTATGGCGTTGAAACCAAGCGGCTGAACGAACAAGTTAGACGTAATCTCAACAGATTCCCTTCTCGTTTCCGGTTTCAATTGACAAAAGAAGAGGTAAATGAGGTGGTCGCAAATTGCGACCACCTATTGAGTATCAAGTACTCACCGACACTTCCTTATGTTTTTACTGAGCAGGGAGTGGCGATGCTTGCATCGGTTCTTCATAGCGAAACTGCCGTTGATGTCAGTGTGAAAATAATGGATGCTTTTGTAGCTATGCGTCATTTCATAGCTTCCAATGCACAGGTGTTTCAGCGACTGGAAGTCATCGAGCATCATCAGTTGGAGATGTCGTCTCATCTGACAAAGAACGACAATCAGATTGCTGAAATCTTCAAACGACTCGACCAAGAAAACACCACTCCCACACAGGGTATCTTCTTTGACGGGCAGATTTTCGACGCCTACACCTTCGTTTCCGACCTAATCCGTTCGGCAAAAAAGAGCATCGTCCTTTTCGACAACTATGTAGATGATACCGTCTTGACGATGCTTGATAAGCGGAAGGCGAAGGTTTCTGCCACCATCTACACCCAGAAAATCAAGCAGCAGTTATCTCTCGACCTTGCAAAACACAACGCACAGTATCATCCCATCGATGTGAAACAGTTCGACCGTGTACACGACCGCTATCTTTGCATCGACAACACCGTCTATCATCTCGGCGCCTCGCTGAAAGACCTCGGCAAGAAGTGGTTTTCCTTCAACAAGATGGAGTTGACTGCGAAAGAACTGCTGGGAAATGTGAAATAATGTGGAGCGAAAAGGTTGGTCATAATTTGGTCATATTTTAGAAGATTTGTTGGTCATAGTGGTCATATCCCGTATGTTTCGAAAAGGATTAAAATAAACAATATCAACCAATAATGAATAACAACGCATAATTAATGAAGTCCTGTTCCGGGCACCAAAAAAGAAGACCAAACGGTCTTCTTTTTTGGTGCCCGGAACAGTCCTTTTAATATTGGTTGACGGCATTCGCCGTCCCTTCCATCCCAGGCCTGTTCCGGGTTCCAAAAGAGAAGCAGAAATGCTTCCAGAGGCATAGGTCATCTGGGTATAGGGGATTTATTATGTGTTAAGATCCTTGTTGGTCAGAACATATGAAAAAATGGGTATATCTATCTGATTTTATGTCGTTGCAATCATACCCCTTCTGAAAAAAACGTCTCTCGATTCTCATACGGACTACGGGATTTGACAATTAAAATGGCAGTCCATCCAATGAGGTGAGTATCTTTGCCATTGGATTTTTTTTTTTTGTTTGGATGCTGCAAAGATATACCTGAGACTGGCATCTCAAAATGGCATCCATTCTTTAAGTGAGTGACTTTTTTTATTCATGTGACACGTATAGTACAATCTGGCACTAAAAATAGTGTCCCGTTACTGCTACTTATGGGAATAATAATACCTAATAGGAATTACGGTTCCCTAATTAGCGTATTGTATTATCCTGTAAATTAATTATATGCAATCCTTAGGAATTGCAATTCCTTGTGCAGATTCAATATTAGATATACTTTTGCAAAAAATAAAAAGTAATGAAATCAGAAATACAATTATTAAATAGTATTGGAAAAGTCCTTTTAAGTAAAAGACTTTCTCTTGCTGCGGATGGAATAAAAGTAACACAGGAAGATATTGCATTTAATGCAGGTATTAGTACCAGACAATACGGAAAGTTAGAACGAGGGGAAGCAATGCCTACCTTATACACTCTTATGAAGATTGCACCTACGCTGCAATTGTCATTAAGTGAATTGTGCAAACAGATTGAAGAATATTAATATTTAGTTTAAAATAGTATGACACAGGAAGAAAAACAATTTTTTATAGAGTTCATGGAAATTGTTGAGGAACAAGTTGTAGAAAATAATAGTAGTGTAGAAACTGAGCTTACTAAAGCCCTCATTGACTATGTTGTAGATAGTGGTGAGGCACTTGCTCCGGATCTATGTGAATGTCAGAGCAACCCCAACAATGATAAGTTAACAGGAAAATATAAGCTGAATGCATGGGACTATTCAGAGTCATCGGGCATTCTTGACCTTTTCGGAACCGTTTACTATGAGGGCCAGAACCCTGTACTCTCACAAGGTACAACTGAAAGAACAGTGAATGAATTGTCTTGTTTCTTCCGTCTTGCTATTGAGGGCCAGGAGGCAAAGAGAGTATATGAAGATTCCGAAGTTCGTAATGTAATGGATTCTATCAAGGAGGAATTTGATACTAAACGGATTGAATTAATTCGAATATTTGTACTCTCTAATGGTTTTAAAAATGTTGAGATGGACGACTGGGAAGATGGTGAGTTTAGAAAGAATCCCACTTCAAACTATGCAATACCCATCGAGTATCACGTTTGGGATATGGGAGAGGCATTTAAAGCAGAACAAGTCAGGCGCAATAACCAGGAAATAATAATTAATTTTGATAGCGACTATCATGCGAAACTGGAATGTATTGAAACCTTTGATGAGAGAAATGGTATTAAGTCATATTTGACAATAATGCCAGCAATAGTCCTAGCTCAGATATATAGCAAATATAAAGTTCGTTTAATCGACAAGAATGTGCGCAATTTTTTGGGAGGGAAAATTAAAGTGAATAGTGAAATGGCACGTACAATTGCGGAAACACCTGAGCTTTTCTTCTCATATAATAATGGAATATCAAGTACAGCTGCAGAAGTAAGTATTCAGTTTGATGAGTCTGGACGAAAGTACATATCTACAATTCGAAATTGGCATATTGTAAATGGGGGGCAGACTACATCAACGATATATAATGCTTTAAAGAAAAAAGGCATGGAGGAGAACTTACAAAAGGCATTTGTGTCAGTGAAGGTGTCAGAAGTACCCTACAGCGTAGAACAAAAAATAAAAAATCTAGTTGGTGACATTGCAAAATATGCTAATTCTCAAACAAAAATTAAAGATAGCGATCTTTCGGCAAATGCACCGTATATGCTTGAACTCCAAGAACAGTCTCGTAAAGAATGGGCTACTAATGCTAATGGGCATCAGACTCTTTGGTACTTTGAAAGGCTAAGAGGTCAGTTCATCACAGATAAAAGTATGGTTGGAGGTGTAGGTACCCAAAAGGTTAAACGATTCGAAGAGGAACGGCCTCAGAATCAGCGTTTCAATAAAGCGGATGTTGCGAAACTTGAGATGGCATGGAACGAGAAACCTTATGATGCCTGCAAAGGTGGAGAAGTTTGTTTTGATAAATACTGGAAACTTATCTCGGACAATCCACCTAAAGTTGATGAACGTTATTTCCATAACATTGTAGCTAAAAGCATAATATATAAACGAGTAAACTCTATTATTATTACTCGTGGTAACAAAGGGCATGCAGCTACTATTGCCAGTTATACTCTTGCTTTACTATCTTTAAGGTCCAAAAAGAAATTGGATCTAGATTATATTTGGCAGAACCAGCGTGTACATGAAGATCTAATACCGATAATTGAAGAATGTATAAAGGCCGTTACTGAACAATTGCGTGTTATGGCAACTCAGGATAAGAATCCGCAGACAGAATCGAAAAAAGTTGACTTTTGGAACAATATCCAGAATCGTACACTTGGAATAAGTCTTCCAGATAGTGTTCTTATAGACGAATCAAATGTTACTGAGATAACTGAAGAACAACAAAAATCCTTAAATACAGCTATAGAAAGAGGAGCAGAATTTTGGCAGAATTTGTCGATGTGGTGTAGAACGGAGGGAAGGAGTAAAGTATCAATTATGGAGAAAAAGAAGGTTGATCATCTTTCAATGGCTATTGCCCGAGATACTGAAGTGAGAGCTAAGCTTGCAGAGGATTGCGAGAGAACATTTCGTTTAGCTAAAGATGCGGGATTTGACCCTATCAGAAAGTATTAAGAAATGGATCAGAAACGTAATAAGGCAATAAGAGTATTTGAGGCATTCGCCGGATATGGCGGGGCGTCATTTGGATTAAAAAGGTCGGGTCTCAAATACAATGTAATTGGTTTTTCAGAAATTGAACCAAGCGCTAAACGTATCCTCCATGAAAATTTCCCAGAAGTTAGAGATTACGATAATATTATCACAATTAATGAAGAGTTAGAAAAGAATAGGAATTATTTGCCAGACTTTGATTTGTTCACTGGTGGGTTTCCTTGCCAGCCATTTTCTACAGCAGGCAAACAATTGGGTGATAAAGATGAGTTGGGGCGAGGTACGCTGCTATACGAAATATTGAGATTGTGCAAGATAAAGAAGCCACAGTACATTTTTCTTGAGAATGTGAGAGGTTTCAAGGCATCTAAATTTAAACACATTTGGGATAAATTTGAAAAGGGGTTGGGTGAGGAGTACCAATTTAGAATGGAAGTACTCAACACAAAAGACTACGGAATTCCTCAGAACAGAGAAAGACTTTGGATATTTGGTATTAAAGACAAATTTCCTTCAACATTTTCTATGGTACCTGAAAGAGTCGAGGATAGGCCAAGGCTTAAGGCTTTCTTAGATAAAAACCCATCTGAAGATATGTATCTTTCAGACAAGCAAGTTCAACATTTTGTTGAAGTCCATCAGATGCATCAGGTAGAAAGTTTCGATGTGGACGAACCCCTCTGTTTTGATGTGTATAATCACAAAATAAAGCATGATGGTTTATGTAATACAATAACAGAGCCGAGTCACAATATCACACGTATTGTAGAACCCCGGACTAAGGATGGAAAATTACGCATAAGAAAACTAACTATTAACGAACAATTTCGTCTTATGGGTTTTCAAGATAATGAAATTAGATTCCCTGCTGACCTCGATTACAGACAAATTTCTGCTCGTGCTGGTAACGGATGGGATGTAAACCTTGTAGGACGATTACTTAAACATATTTTCAGTCAATTATGAGAATAGATTTAGCTTCTTTCGCTTTTGGATTTACCCTAATCGATGGGACAGGAACCCCTCCCTGGGGGACCGCACTTGGGCAAAAGAGCCCATTGTATAAATTCAACCATGAAGGATTTCAAGAAATTCTTGTAGGAATGGTATATAATATCGCTCCATTAAAAGATGTGTGGTTACCGTTGGGTAAAGGTGGGGCTGTTGTAACTGGCCTAGATAATAGCGGGATTCAATTAGCGTCAGTATTTTATTCTGTTCATGTGAACGATAATAAAATCGAGCATCCATTTGCAATGATATTATTTAAGGAGGAATCGGAAAGCCATAGAGGAAGAAGGCATATAAAATACACACCTAAAATATCATTCAGAGACAATAGAGGCTATGTTTATTCGAATGAAGGGTTTTTAAAAAAGGTATACGAGCAGTTTGATTTGGCAAGTGATGCTTGTTGGTTTGTAAGTGAGATTAATATTTCAAACCAATCAGAACTCCATTTTAGAGCCCATTTTGTCAGTAAAAACGGAAGTAAGGTATACCAGAATAGTAAAGAACGTAAAGAAGCATGGATGAGGCTGATATAATAACGATGAATGATAAAGAAAATAATAGACCGATGCTATACCGTCTGCCATGACGCCGGCACAAATCTACTACCGCCAAAGGCAATAAACACCCGTAATTTGATACTGAACAATGGAACAAATGGTGCCTTGTTAAAACAGAAAAGTTTCGGGCCATGTTTCATATCGAAGGAGACTTGGCAAAAAAAGGCTTTGAGTCTCTCGGTCACGACTACTACCTTGTCTTTTCTTTCGACACCTCACAATCAAAAGAATACGCAAAACTTCCCAGTTTGGAACGAGGCAAAAACACCACTAGGCCTTGGTTTGCCACTTGGGGAGAATTAATGAAAAATGATGCCATCGAGGAGAAGAACAAGGAAGACCGTGAGTAGCATAACTCGCAAATGAAGATTTCATATATGTAATAAAGCCTATCTTTACATTATGTCAACTAAAAGAAAAAAAGATATAACCATCCGCAGTGCAACCGCCGAATACTTGATTTTCGTTAGCACCATTGGCGATCAGCCTGGGAGTGTGGAATTACGCTATGAGGAGCCACAACGAACCCTGGCCTATGTAACAGAAGATGAGAAGTCCAGCCTCATGGATGAGGATCTGGTAATGGTCGCTGTGGCGGGAGATCGAGATAAAATGCAATGGTCATTCAATAGACAATGGTATAATATTCCTTTAGAACGAATCGCTGATTCACCTTGGATGAAAGCGAAGTATTTATTATTGTATGCCAAAGGGGATCTGGTTGTTGGGAATTTATGTAAAATAGTACGTTCGCGACATGATGTATGGACTGAAGAAAAACTTAAAGATGCTGGATACCCAGGTATGCCTCATAGCAAATCGTACTTCATGATTCGAATACACAAACCTGATTCGACAGACCCATCGCTACGCGACAAGAAGTTTAATATAAGAAACATACCTATCATATATTGGGGCAAACGCAACATGCCATTCTTTTTAGTAAAGCTGAAGGACCTCCAAATAGAAGATTAGCCATACTAACTTTTAATTTGCCTGTAATTTGCTTTTGAATGGTATATGGAAATGTAAGGGAATGGCAAACACCTGATAAACAAATTATTACAAAACATATTTTAATTTGCTGGTAATTTGCTGAGAGGTGAATACAAGAACAATACCTGTAAGAAAACATCTGATATTACATACTTTTAATCCTCTATTATCCAGAGGTATTCTTTCAGTGGGACCTTGCCGGAGGGGGGGAAGAGGATGCCTTCGGAGGTATGGCAAAGGTTCAGTTTCCATAGCCATGGCCGAAGAGAAGGCCTCGGATGAATACGTCAGCTTCAACCGCTGGCAGGGGAGAGGCTCCGGCTTCGACAAAGCCGTTCGGACACTGCATAGTGGTGCAGGATGGTTTAATGGTTGCTGGAAGGATGCATAACGGTTGCGCAACCAGATATTTTTCAGCATATTGCATTCGAAACAAGTGGGTGTTGCATCTTTGTGTTATAGAATATTGCTCTTCGTAATTGTCCCAGCGTGGAAAGCAAATACGGCTGTGTCATACTATAAATGAAAAATCTGCGTTATATTTTCTTATAGGTGTATTTTTTTCTATAGGTGAGTTCACCTTTGAGCCTAATAGAGCAACTAATAATAAACCGCCAGATGCGGCCAGTAGGTCGATTCAAATGGCTAGAACGGACAGACAGTAAAAACATTAATAGTTATATATGAAACATTTTATTGCATTACTTCTTTTGTTTCTGGGTGTGAACGCCATGGCCCAGCACTACACTGTGAAGGGTGTTATCACCGACCGCAAGAGCGGCGAAAAGATACCCTTTGTCAATGCGGCTCTCTATCGCCAGAGTGACACCCTCTTTATGCGTGGCGCCACCACCGACATGGGTGGCCGTTTCGAAATCAAAGACGTGGCCCCCGGCCAGTACCTGATGATGGTGACTATGGTGGGTTATGAGCGCTGGACGCAGGTGACCACCGTCAGGGGCAACATGGACATTGGCACCATCGTCCTTCGCCCCGGACAGACCCTTGAGGAAGTTCAGGTCGTGGCCGAACGTCCTCTCTACACCATGGACGGTGAGAAACACATCTACACCACCGAGGACGACCCCAGCGTGCAGTCTGGCACCGCCAGCGATGCCCTGCAGAACGCCCCCGGCATCGAGGTGGACGCCGACGGCAACATCACCCTCCGCGGCACCGAGAGTGTAGAAATATGGATCAACGACGAACCCAGCCACATGGACGGCGAGAGCCTCAAACAGTACATCCGTACCCTGCCGGCCAACAGCATCCAGAAAATCGAAGTCATCACCAACCCCAGTGCCCGCTATGGCGGAGGCACACCGGTGGTGAACATCATCACCAACAACACCCTCAAGCGCAACGAGTTCTTCAGTGTGGGTCTGAAGGCCACCACACGTCCCGGCATCACGCCCTGGGTCTCCTACGTCTACTCCAACGAGAAGTTCAACTTCAACATCTATGCCAACGTAGGCTACAGCACTTGGAATTCCGACGGCCAGGGCGGCTCTGCCATGCTGGACGACAACAAAGACACCTTACGTCGCGAAAGCTATACCTCTAGGAGCAATAACAACTCCATCAACACCTACCTGGGCGGCCACCTGAGCTACACCATCAACAAGCGCAACTCGCTCTCGGCCTATTTTGGAGCCTACCCCTACTGGGATCAGGAGGACAGCTACAACAGCACCTCGCGCTCCGAACGTCAGGACGGTAGCAGCCCCTTCCTCAACTATGACTACACCTCACACTCGTGGAACAACTGGCCTTCCACCCCAGGCGGCGGCTACTACGGTGGGGCATACTATATCCACAAGTTCGACGACAGCACCGGACACAAACTCTCCATCTCCTACAACACCAACGGCTGGTTCGGCAACAGTTTCTCTTATTACAGCCGCAGCTACAGCTGGCAGCCCGCCGAAGACATCACCTACTCCTATCGCGACAAAGGCAATATGATTTCCAACGGCATCGAGGCCAACTATACCCTTCCCTTTGGCCACTTCAACAAAGAAACCAGCAACTATGCCAACGAGCTGGAGGCTGGTCTGGGTATAGACTTCAGCAGCAGCCGCACGCTCGACATCTATGACACCCTCAACATCCATCAGGACAGCAGCCGTTGGGTGCTGTGTGACTATTTGGGTGCCGACTATATCGATCGCAGCAAGAACCTCTCGGCCTATGTGACATATCTGCGCCGTTTCGGCAATCTTTCTGTCAAAGTGGGCCTGCGCTCCAACTATAAGCCCAGCCGTATGATTTACTACGACGACCCCTCCTGTGACCTCGACACGGCCTTTCTCACTCTCACCCCCTCGCTGCATTTGAGCTACCACACCAAAAACATGCACAACTTCAGCTTCAGCTATACCCACCGCACCTCGCAGCCCAGCGCTGACGACCTGAGCACCTATATTGGCTACAATCTCGAAGACTATCACACGGGCAACCCCTATCTGGTAGCCTCCTATACCGACCGTATTGAAGCCCAGTGGGACAAGTATTTCACCAAGTTTGGAAGCGTGGGCCTCGAAGCCTACTATACCGGCAATATCAACCAACAGAGCACCCTCTCCGACGTGATCTATAGCGATTTCTTCGGCCGTATGGTCAAATACAGAAAACCCATCAACGTAGGCAATAGCTATACTACCGGCCTCGATGCCAACATCACCTACCGTCCCAGTGGCTTTGCCAGCATCCGATTCAATGCCTCGCTCTATTACGATTATCTGGATGTGGTCTACCGCCCCGGCGAGCCCGCCTACCAAAACGGCATGTGGTGCTATCGTTTCCGCCTCAACGCGTGGGTCAAGCTGTGGAAAAACTACCAGTTTTTTGCCAATGCCCACTACCGTAGCCGCACCCAGAGCCTCTTCAACATCAACGAATCCAACAAAGGCATAGACTTGGGTGTCAACGCCGACTTCTTCGACCGCCGCATGACGGTCAACCTGAACGTCAACGACATCTTCAACTGGGGCGCATGGAACACCAGCGTGGTCAACCCCTACTATTCCAGCACCTCCAACCGCAAATTCACCAGCCGCTATATCAGCGTGGGTGTCACTTTCCGCTTCGGCAAGATGGAACTCTCCAGCATGGCTCAGGAGGGTGCCAGCGAATCCCCCAATGCTCCCAGCCTATAGTCCTACCGAAGGTTTTGCGAAAGCAGAACCTATGGGAATGGTAGATTCCAGCAGGATAAGCAAATGCGGGCGGCCCTTGGCCGCCCGCATTGGTTTTGACTGCGTTGTGATGGTTGAATGGATTATAGTGGAGGAGTTTATTTGACGTATTCGTAATAAAAGGTTATGGAATCGATGTAGCCGTATCCTTCGTCTTCGTAATGGCGTACCTCGAGTTGGGTGAGTGGCCATTCTCCGTCGTAGGTGTATGCGTAGATTATCTCCTCGGTATCAGAATAGTCGCTTCCATACTTGACTTTCATCGTGCTTTTGGTGACATTGTTTTTGTTGAAAACAGGTAGTGTGCCATCCTCTTGCCAGTTGTTCAGGCCTGTCAGGAAATTGTTTTGGTGAGGATTGTTCTTGTCGTCGAAAGCAAACGTGCCGGAAATGTTGCATGCCACTGGTCCTCCCCAATCCGTCAGGGTGTAGCTGGCATCGATGCCGGTGATGTTGTCGCCTGTCCAGGTGAGCTTCAATGGGATGGGCATCATTGCCTTGGCACTACTTTTGGCCACCGCGATACCCAAGTCGGCGATGGCCTTTTCGGCCATTGGAGTTGTAGGCACGATGTTGCTGAGCACTAATTTCTTCATTAATCTGATGTTATATGAGTTTATCGCAATGTCTTGAAAGGCAAAGTCGATTTGGGTGATTTTGTTTCCGTCGTGGGTGAAGGTGTAGGTTTCAGAAGGCTCGCTGTTGCCTGTTGCGAATATTTGTATCTGCTGCAGCTTCTTGCCGTCGTAGACAAAAGACATATATTCGTCTGCCGACGCTATGCGCTGGATTTGTTTGCCGTCGTATGTGAAGTTAATAGCAGCGTATCCTTCCTTGCCATAGGGCTCGATTTCGTTTTCGTAAACCCTGATTTGGGTTAGTTTGCTGCCTTCCCATATCCATTCTTCCCACAGCTGTTTTTCTTGGCGGTGAGTATTTTGGTTGTAGAGGGTGCCGGTCTCCGAGTCGTACTGGCCGTAGTGTGAGACCGAAGATTTGTAGACTTTGGAGATTTTCTTTTCGGGGTTGTAGACCCCCTCTTTCTCTGTGCATGCTGCCATGAGGACCATCAGAGCCAGGCTGGCTGCAAATAAGGTTTTTTTTCTCATTATAGTATAGGGTTGTTTATAAGTGGTAGGGTCCATTGTCTGCCATAGATACTTCACGGGAGGACCCTTTTGTGCCGTGAAGTGTCTATCGGTGAGCTGCGGTAGGCATTATGCCCCTCTTCAACTCACCTCTTACAATAAACGAATAAGAAGCCCATACTTCACGCGGGCGATAGTTAAAAATGATAAAAAAATGTAGTGGCCTTACAGGATTAAACAAAGCGGGTGCCGAGAGTCGCAGTGACCCCAGCACCCTCCCATTAGGTCGAATAGGCCTCTATTTCTGATACCAGTTTTTTTTCTGAGAAGCATACATGGCAATGGCCAGGATGACGAAGATGCCAAGGCTGCCGACAAGGAGGGCGTAGCTTTCGAGCTGCATGATCACATAGATGAAAAGGTAAAGCAGGGTGAGGAGTGCGCCAATGGCTATGGCTGCGCCCCAATGCTTGAGGAGCGCGCGCATAAAGGCAGTAATAAGAGTGCCTCTTCTGACCCTAGTGGTCTGTTATTTGTCGTCGAAGTTGCTGTTGGGCGAAATGACAATCACAATGACTTTGGTGCCGCGTATTTCGCAATATGAGTTTAAGGTGTCGGTAGTGGTAGAAAAAAATTTTTTTGTCGAGGTGTAGTATTTTGGTCTTTGGCGCGTTTATAGGGTGTATGACGCAAAAAGAATATAATGATGGTGTGAGGCTTTGGGCCGACGATGTGTACCGCTTTGCGGTGCGCTGCGGAGGCGACAAAGAGATGTCGGAGGATGCCGTGCAGGAGGCCTTTGCGTCATTATGGGAGCGGCTGCCCGACGTGTCGGTCGAGAAAGGGAAGTCCTATCTGCTGACAGTGGCGCACAATTACCTGATGAGCCGGCACCGTCACGCGCAGGTACACCAGCAGGCAGCCTCCTTTCTGGTTGAAGAGGAGGTGGTCAACCCCGACGAACGTTTCGACCTGCAAGAGGCCCTTCACAAGGCTCTTGAACGGCTGCCTCAGGTGCAACGCGCTGCCGTGGAGCTGAAGGACGTAGAGGGCTACAGCTGCAAAGAGATTGCCCAAATGTTGCACTTGACCGAGAAACAGGTCACCGTATATCTCTTCCGCGCCCGCGTATCATTAAAGAAAACATTAATTGCATTAGGCTATGACAATAACAACAGATAACTACGAGCTGTATTTCTACCAGTATGCCGAAGGCGAGTTGGATGCCGCTGAGCGGGCTGCCGTAGAGGCATTTGCCGCCCAGCACCCCCAGCTGGCCGAAGAACTGGCCCTCTACGACCCCGACCTCAAGCTAGCGGAGTCGCCCATGCCCTGCCCCAACAAGGAAAGCCTGCTGCACCCCGAGAGGCGTGTGCTACCCCTCTGGCGATGGGCAGCGGCTGCCTCGGTGGCCGCTGTGCTGATAGGCGGAGCATGGCTTTTCTGGTCTTTGCAGTCGGGAGAGGTGGCTGACCCCGAAGCCTTGATGGCCCAGTGGCATCCGGTTGACTCCAGTCAGCCTTCCGTTGAAATGGCCGATGAAACCGTTCGCCATTCAATAGGAGAGGCTCATGCCCAACCATCCCTTGCCCTGGCCAAGTCACAGCCGGCATCCGTGGCCACCCCAACAGCCGAGGCGACCCTGCCCCCGGTTTCGGCCGCCCCCCAGGAAGACTTGCAACCCCAAACCATTGTGGAAGAACCCGTCCTGTTGGCCCAGACTGACCAACTGCCCGCCGAGGCCGAAAAGGACACAGTGGTGATAGAATATATCGACCTTATGATGTATCCGGAGGTGGAAGTGGCGCAGGCCGAACCCGCCGGCTCTCCCAGCCTGATTGACCGCTACCGCAACTTGCGCAGCCGCGTTTCCAATACCATTCGCGACTATGCCTATAAATCCTATGCCGAAACCCGCGGCGAATTATTGGCAGTGGTGAATAATTGATAGTATAACATATTGTAAACTTAAATAATAAAACTATGAAGACAAAACTTTTCTTACTGGCGGCCCTGCTGATGGCCACTACTGTGCATGCCAATACTGGCACCGATGACACGCTGAAGGCGTTCCGTGTTCATTTCAGCCAAAAACTGGATATTGTGCAGTTCTCTGGTTACTGCAAGGTGGAGGTAGTGAACGACTCGGTGGAATATCTGGAGTATTGCGACCCTTCCATCAGCGAAAGGCCCAAAGGAATGACGTATGAGACTGGCGAAAGCCGTTACCACTACCGTTTGAAGCTGAACACCCCTCCGGGATGCCCCAAACTGCGTCTGCACCTGCTCATGGAGGCCTCCACCAAGATTAGCACCGAAGACTATGCTCAGGTGGACCTGCTCTGTCCGGCCAACATGGTCAAGTTGTCGGTCTCGGCAGAAGACTATAGCAAGGTGAACGTTGCTGCGCTGCCCGGTGTCGACACTCTTCGTGCACGGCATATCGTGCTTAAGGCAGAAGACTATTCTACCGTTTCGCTGAAGACCCCTTGTGTGCTGGACGAAATAGGGCTTCGGGCCGACGATTATGCCAATATTAGTGTGGCTTTCTGCAAGGGCGACAAACTGGTTTCGGCCCAAAATGACCATGGTCGGGTAGATGTGGCCTCTCACCAAATGGGGCAGACTGATTTCTCGGCAGTCTTCCAGGATGACGAAAAGGAGAGTGCTGTCGACAGGCTGATTACCGACAATGAATTTGGCCGTTTGAAACAGAAGGTCAGCTCCAATACTAGCGACTTCCGCTTCGACTTCCTGTGGGGTTTCCACAACTGGGGCAGCACACCATTCAACGGATTGATGAGGATGAAGGACGGCTATGCCCTCAATACCACATTCTCCTCCTATCAGCTAGAGGCCGTCTACTACCCCCTTGTCAACAGCCACTGGCGCTTGGGTGTAGGTTTGGGGTACGGCTCCGATGTGTATAAGTTTGCCAACGGAAACGTGGTATTGATACAGGATGCCGAACAGCAGACCATGTTCCTGAATAATCCGCAGGACGATGGAGGCCAATGGTCTACCAGGTTAGTGGCCCGTTACATAGAACTGCCTCTGGTGGTACGCTGGTCGCCTTCTGGCAGCAGTAGTTTCTTTATTGGCTTGGCAGCCATTCCCGGACTGAACTACAACGGCAAGCACACCGGCCTGAAGCATGATGTCGAGTACCCCAGCGGTAATTATAACGACAAGACCAGTGCAGCGGAGATACTGAACCCCTTCCGTCTGGATGCCCGCCTGAGCATTGGCTGGCAGCGGTTCTACGCCTTTGCCCAAATGGCCACAATGCCCGTCAATACCGGCATGAACAAGGCTGTCTATCCCATCAAAGTGGGTCTGGCCATCTCGTTGGGCGACGAATAAATTGAGAATTTTTTAAAAGTAAAAGGTAAAAACTAAAAACTAAAAAGGATTGGACAAATGCTATGCCAATAAACTTTTTAGTTTTTAGTTTTTACTTTATAGTTTAAAAAGTGGTGTCTGCATGATACGGTCTCTTCAATCTATTAGAAACGCTCTTTCCCCACTACCGAACCACATCCTAGCCGTACCCTCTCCGTTATACTAGCGGGTGGGGAAGGGACGGATAATAACTCAGTTGGCTGTTTGTAGGCAGCAGAAAGTAAATACGTAATGATGTGGCCTGATGTGTGCGTGGCTCTCCTTGGCTTTGCTACATTACTTAGTAGACCACTAGGCGGTAGGTCACCGGGGAGTTGGAGAAGTGGAGCATGTAGATTCCGGCGGAAAGGGTCGAGAGGGGTAGGTGCGTTTGTGCCGGCTGGGCATTTATGAAAAGCGGTGTGGAGAGGACTTCCCTTCCTGCTAGGTCGTACACCTGGCATTGCACCCAACCTGTATTGGCACCGTTTTGTACGAAGACCTCGCCGTGCGCAGGATTGGGGTAAAGGAGATAGCGGTTGACGGTATCATGCATCTGCATGAGTGCCTCGAATTGCTTGAGGAAAATGGCTGGCCGTTGGCGAAGGAATTTGTCCACATTGGCGATGGAGTGGTTCCAGTGGTCGCCATCCTGCGGAAAGCCGAAACGGCGACTCTGCCATTCTATTTCGGGCATGATTTCGTTCTTGATTGCCGAGAGGAGGGGAGAGGTGTGCTCGTAGTTGAAGTGGTTGGCCGACAGCTGATAAAGGCGGTTGCCAAAACGTTCGAGAAAGTGGGGCGACTCCAAGAGTTTGCGAAAGAAGAGGGTGGCATTCGTCGAACTGGGCCACGATTCGGGCCCTTGGTAGGTGGTATAGTAGGGCATGTCGCGGTCGGTGGCGGCAAAACAGTCGTCACCGTCAAAGAATATCCACCGCCAGGGAGCGCCGGAGTACTGGTAACAGCGGATGTTGTTAGCAGGCCAGTCTTGGTTGGCAATGAAGGACTCGATGAGTTGGTAGTCTATGAAGTCGTCCACATCGAAAAGGGAGCAGAAGTGCTGGTATTGCGCAGGGCTGGACAGGTCGGCGGTTTGAAGCCATTGCATCAGTTGGCGAAACGGGCGGTCGCTGCCGTTCTCCAGCTGGAACCATGCACCCATGATGTTGACACTGTCGGGTTCGACGCCGTATACTTGCTCAATCAGTCGCTCGTCGGGGGCCTCTTGAAGGAAGTAGATGCCCCAGTACTCGCCGTTGAGGAACAGCGACACCGGGCGCGATGCCAGCGAGAGCGTCTGTAGCGGCTGGGCAATTCGTTGGGCCAAGAGGTCCTGTATGCCGGCCGAGGTGAGCGCCGCACAGAAGGGGCGCAGCACCAGCCGTTTGTAGGAGTCGTCGGGCTTCTCTGGAAAGATGTGGTATTTAATCTTTTTATTGCCGTACTCTTTTCGGGCATATAGCTTCAGTGGCTTCTGCATCAGCTGGCGGGTCTTGCCGCCGTGGACCCGAATGCCCAGCGGTTGGGCAAAGCCACCGCCCGTGGGCTCGTAGAACTCTACGTGGGCCAGGCGTTCCCACTCGCGGCCATGCTGATTGAAATTGCCCGATGCAAACTGGTCGGCCTCTGTCCAGCCCATGGGGCTGAAAATGCCGCTGTCGGCATCGAAGAGTTGCTGATAGTCAATGGCAATAGAAATGGCGGGCAGTTGCATCTGGTGCTGCATGAGGTCGGCCACGAAATAGGTGTGGGTAGTGATGGGACCCACAGGGCAGCCCTGGGGGTCGAAGGCCTGGGCGCGCAACACGATGGCATGGCTGACTTCGTCAGGGGGATTCCACTGCCCCTCAGGAGCGTTGCGCATAAGGTAAAGGTTGCGGGCGGAATAGAGTGCGGGCGAGAGCAATAGCGGCTGCTGGTACTGAGGAGAACTGGCAGAGGGAGTGGAACCATCGGCGGTGTAGTGGATTTGCAGGCCTTCGGGCGCGGAAAGCTGTAGGGAGAAAGCATGTGGATAGAAACCTCCCGTGTGGGAGAACGTAACCTGTCCATAGGATGTGCCCCCTAGCAGCAGAATACCCCAAAAGATTATTGCCATGAAAAATGTATGAGCCTTCATGGTTGTCAGGGTTTTATCGTGGACGTTTGAAATGTATTATCTTGTCCACCTCTGGAGAGATATGCATCCGTCGGATGACGACGAAGGCAAGCAGGGCGAAGAGAGCGGTGCGGAGGAGGGCCTGGATGAGGAGGGGGATGAGGCCGCTGCCCAGATGGTCGAATAGTGGCGATATTGCCCAGCCCCACAAAGCGTTGAGGCCGAAAAGAGCCAGCGTGAAGAGCACCACCCACAGCTGTTTCTGGGAGAAGAGCGATACTCCCAGCCGCCGCCACAGAAAGGTGAGCAAGGGGACGAAATAAAGAATGTAGGCAAAGAGAGTGGCGCAGGCAGAACCGGTGAGGCTCCAACGCGGAATCAGCCACAGGTTGAGCAAGATGGCCGAGGCCGTGAGCAGGATGATGAAGAGCAGGGAGAAGGCATACTGCTTGGAAAAATTGAGGATGTTGGTGGCAATGCAGAAGGTGGAGTTGAGGATGTTGGCTATGCCAAGGAAGAGCACCACACCGCTGCCCGAGATATAGGCCTGCCCGTTGGGTATGACCGCAAAGAGGGGTTCGAGATTAATCCAGATGAAAAAGAGCAGCATGCTGGCCACCAGCAGTTGGTGTAGCGATACTTGCTGCCCCAACCGGTTCACCTCCTGCAGGTTGCCTTCGGCCACTGCCTGTGAGATGACTGGGCTGGAGATGGCCCCGAGGGAGCGGTAAGGGATTTCGATGACGTTGGCTATGTAATTGGCAATGGTGTAGATGCCCGCCAAGGCCAGCGTTTGGTGGGCCAGAAAGATGGTGTTGAACAGTTTTACGTTGCCTGCCAGCACGGCGGCGGTCATGATAAGGGTGTAGGCCCCCACCTCCTTGAAAAGCCGCTTGTCCACAAAACGCCAGTCTGGCCTGAAACTGATGCGCCGGAGGGTGAGCAGGTAGCAAAAGTTGATGACCGTGGCCACCGCATAGGAGGAACAGAAAAGGATGACAAACAAGTCCAGTGAGATAATGCGATGCCCATACAGCAGGTAGGCGGCCAGATTGAGCACCCGGATGACCACCTCGCGCACAAACTTGGGCAGCGCAATGTGCAGCAGCACGCTGGCGTTGGTTTCAAACACCGTCATGTACAGCACAAAGAATGTCAATGGAAGCACCAGATAGGCATAGTCCACCAGCAGGGGCGACTTCTCGGCATAGAAGCCGATGATGCTGCCCTTAAAGGCAAAAAACAGTGCCGCAATAATGATGAAACCCACAAAAGGCAGGATAAGAGTCCACCCGAAGAAACCGTGGTCGCGACTGTCGGGGTCTTTGAATCGGGGGTAGAACTTCAATATGGAGGCATTGGTGCCCAGCTGCGCCAGGCCGGAGAAGAGCATGGCGGCATCCACCATCACGCGGGTGAGGCCTATCTCCTCCTGCGTGAGCAAGTCGGTGACAACAAAGAAGGTTGTCACTGCCCCAATGAGGACCCCCAAATAGTTGGCCACAGCCCCCCGAATACTCTGCCTTGCTATTACGCCCATTGTAAAAAGCTAATAGTTAGTAGTTAATAGTTAATAGTGCTTGCATTGCGTTGTACACTGTTTCATGATGCAAAAATACGCTTTTTTTACGACATAGATAAATAATTCGTCAAACTTAACCATTAATTCAAAAAAAGTTTGTATCTTTGCCGTCCGTTACTTTGGAGTGGAAGACCCCCGTCTTCCGCAACAACATGTTTATAATAAGAAAGATAATAATAATTAATATATATTTTAACAATGAAAATTTACCAGACTAACGACATTCGCAACATCGCCCTCGTGGGCGGCGCCAAGAGTGGCAAGACCTCCATGGCCGAAGCCATGGCTTTCTGCGGCGGCCTCATTAACCGTCGTGGCAGCGTGGACAGCAAAAACACCATTAGCGACTATCGCGACATCGAGCACGACCGCGGCTACTCCGTGGAGAACACCCTCATGTACACCGAGTTCGGCGGCAAGAAGATAAACATCCTCGATGTGCCTGGTTTCGCCGACTATCAGGGTGAGCTCGACAGTGCCCTCAACGTGGTCGAAGCTGCCGTCGTCGTGGTCAACGCCCAGAGTGGTGTGGAGGTCGGCACCGAGATTGCCAACCGCTATGCAGCCAAGCTCGACACCCCGATGCTCTTCGTCGTCAATCACCTTGATGCCGAGAAAGCCAACTTCGACGACACCGTCAACCAGCTGAAAGACTACTTCGGTGGCAAGTGCACCGTGCTGCAGTTCCCCACCAACGCCGGCCTCGGCTTCAATCAGGTGGTCGATATTGTGGCCAACAAAATGTTTACCTTCACCGATGGCAAGATGACCGAAGCCGACATTCCTGCTCAGTATGCCGACAAGGCCGAGGAGATGCGCATGGCCCTTGTTGAGGAAGCAGCCGCTGCCGACGATGCCCTCATGGAGAAATATTTCGAGAATGGCGACCTCACCCCTGAGGAACTCGCTCAGGCCCTGAAACTCGCTATAGACAAGCGCGACCTCTTCCCCATCCTCTGCACCTCTGCCAAGGAGAACTTCGGTGTCAACCGTCTGCTTGAGTTCATCTGCCAGAACGTCCCTGCACCCTGCGAGGTGGCCGATGCCAAGAAGACCAAAGGCGGCAAGGAACTGAAGTGCAACAATGCCAACCCCACCGTGGCCTTCGCCTTCAAGAGCGCCAAGGACAAAAACCTCGGTGAAATCACCTATCTCCGCATCTACGACGGCGAACTGGCCGAGGCACAGGATGTGATTAATGCCTGCAACCAGAGTAAGGAGCGTGTCAGCCAGGTGCTCGTGTGCAGCGGCAGCAACCGCCAGCGTGTCGAGAAGGCCTGCGCCGGTGACATTGTCTGCACCATCAAGCTGAAGGACGTGAAGATTAACCATACCCTCACCACCCCGAAGAACACCGACGACGCCGTCGAGGAGATCGTCTTCCCGACTCCCATCTACACCGTCGCCGTGAAGGCCGTCAACAGCAACGACGACGAAAAAGTCGGTGCTGCCCTGAAGGACCTTGTCACCTACGACCGCAGCCTTACGCTGGAGAACAGCCGCGAACTGCGTCAGGTCATCCTCGGATGCCAGGGTGAGCTCCACCTCAACACCGTGAAGTGGTACTTCGAGAACCAGTACAAGCTGGCCGTCAACTTCACCGCCCCCAACATCCCCTACCGCGAGACCATCACCAAGAGCGCCGAGGCCATGTATCGCCACAAGAAACAGTCGGGTGGTAGCGGCCAGTTCGGCGAGGTGCACATGCTCATCGAGCCCTACTACGACGGCATGCCCAACCAGACCAAGTACCCCATCCGCGACTCCCAGGAATATCCTCTGGAGTGGGGTGGCAAGCTGGTCTTCAACAACTGCATTGTCGGCGGTTCCATCGATGCCCGCTTCATGCCCGCCATCCTCAAGGGAATCATGGAAAAGATGGAGCAGGGTCCTCTGACCGGCTCCTACGCCCGCGACATCGTGGTCAACATATACGACGGTAAAATGCACCCCGTGGACTCCAACGAGACCGCCTTCAAGATTGCCGGCCGCACCGCCTTCCGCGAGGCCTTCAAACTGGCTGCCCCGAAGATTAAGGAGCCTATCTACGACATCGCCGTCACCGTGCCCACCGAGGCTCAGGGTGGCGTCATGACCGACCTGCAGGGCCGCCGTGCCATCGTCATGGGCATGGATGCCG
>DFDY01000024.1:0-15114 GCA_002368955.1 Bacteroidales bacterium UBA3816 | reverse complement strand
TCACCATGACCTTCAGCAGCTACGAACTCGTCCCCGCCGACGTCCAGCAGGCCCTCCTCAAAGCCTACGAGGAAGCCGCCAACGAGGAAGAGTAATAGCGCCTTCGCGGAGAGCTTTGTCTCTCTGCAATGCAACCTCAAAAGCCGGAAGCCCCTCTCAGAGGCTTCCGGCTTCTATATTGATTATACGCCTGGCCGTACAAGGACAACGGTAGACAAGCTCCCCTCCATAACTCTTTTGGGATATGGACAAGCGGCAGCCTCTCAGGAGTTAAACTTTGTTAAACCTCTTGACTCATACCTTGGGGATGGTTGTATATTTGCAAATGATATAATTGCGCAATGAATCATGGAAGTAACTAATTTACAAATCGGTGAGTTTTCAAAGCTCTGTGGTGTGACGGTCAAAACGCTCCACCATTACGAGAAACTGGGTTTGATAACGCCTAGTAAGGTGGACCCGTGGACAGGCTATCGCTACTATCATGTCAGCTAGTTGCAGACGATGAATACGATACGCCGTTTCAAAGAGTTGGGCTTCTCGTTAGAAGAAATAGGCGGCCTCATGGACAGCAATTCGCAAGAGCCATCCCTCCGACTCTTGGAGGCCAAAATCCTCCAGACCGAAGCGAGCCTCCATCAGATGCTCCTCCGTCGCGACCGACTACAGGCTTTGATAAGCTCACAGCAAAAGTATCAAATCATGGAAAAAATATCAATTCAAAACATCCCAGCCATGACCGTGGCCTACTACCGCGGCATCATCCCCAGCTATAATGCCATTGGCGACCTCTGTTGCAATGTCATAGGACCAGAAATGGCACGTCTTGGTTGCAAATGTCCCGAGCCAGGCTATTGCTACACCTTTGAGCACGACAAAGAATACAAGGACCACGACATCGACTTCGAGTACTGCGAGCAGGTTCTTGAGGCCAAAGAGGACAGCGAAATCATCCATTTCCGCCACAATCCTGAGATACCTTTGGCCGTCTGCATGAAGGTCTACGGTCCTTACGATCAGCTCTACCAAAGCTATATCGACCTTTTCGCCTACATGGAGAAAGAGGGCTATCGGATGGCGGGAGCACCGCGTGCCTGTTATGTGGATGGCGTGTGGAACCAGACAGACCCACAGAAGTGGCTCACTATCATTCAGGTTCCGGCAGAGAAAGTAGCACTTCTCAAAGTCCCAATGACAAATCGCCTCAGCCTATTTTGCTGTCCCAATTGTGGTAATGTGGCCATCACATATGGCAAAGGAAGAATGGAGTGCTGTGGCAAGACACTCGACCCCATCCCCGTAAAGCCAAGCGAACTGGCTGACCAGCCCACGGTCACTGAAACGGACGGCGAGTACCTCCTTGAGTATGGCCTTCCCATGACCAAGGACTACTACATAGCAGCAGTTGTAGCCGAGCGGCATGACAGCGTCCAACTCTTCCGCCTCTTCCCCGAGCAGAGTGCACAAGTTCGCATACCCATCCTTGCAGGCACAAAGATATACATTGTCTATCGCCAAGGCAGCCGCATCTGGGCCACCCTACAAAAGTAGTCGAAATCCTCAATCAAAAAAGCCGGAGCCCCCATTTGGGTAGCTCCGGTTTATTATTGTTTTGTCATATCTGGGAAATCAAACAGTGTTGGTTGCGGTGGGGGTGAGAGCCAGCTCTTTTGTGGGCTGGGGAGGATGGTGTCGGTGGGTTGGAGGTGGCCGAGTAGGAGAGGGGAGGCGGGGTCGTGCAGGTGGTAGTTGCGTTCGGCCTGTTGTGGGTCGCGGTTGGCGTAGCAGTATCGGCAGCCGTTAGGACAAGTGTTGTAGGCTCCGATGTCGCGGGCATCGATACAGTGGCATTTGGGTCTCATGCCGGGATGCTTCCTTGGCTTGAAGTGGATGCCGTTGGCTCGTCCTAAAATGTCGAGCGTCATGCAGCCCGAAGCGTGAATGCCGAATTGCGAATAGTCCTCCACCGTGGCACAAGTCTGCAGTGTCAGGCCATAGGCATGTGCAGTTTGTCCGAAACTCCGTGCTAGTTTCATGCGTTCGGTTTCACCAACGGGTTTCAGTTCCGGCATGTTGTACTCCAATTTCTTGTACAGCTGCACAAAACTGAATATGCAACGGTCCACATACGGCGCCAATCTGTGAGCCATGCGGGCAAAAGTCTCGCAATGCAGCTCCACCGAGTATTTGTCCGAAAGCAGCACTGGGTCGTACCGCCAGGCAATCCGCTGCCTGCCTACCATTCGGCTCAGTTCGATGAGGGTGTCCATGCTCTCGTCCACGGGCGGTACCCGTGGTTCCATGTCGGCGCCGTAGGCGGTGATGGTGTAGTGAAAATAGGTGTTGAATCGCTCTGTTATCTCATGCAGACGTGGCAGGATGGGGCGGTAGTTTTTCGAGCAGAACACCACGCAGTCCACCACCTCGGGGTCCAATTCATAGCGGTTCACCGTAGAAGGGAACATTGGGTTGCGCGAAAGCACATAGCCCTCCCTGAAGCGGTTGAGCAGCCATTCGCTGTAGTATTGGACCGTGTCGGTGCGCCCGCCGGTGTTGATAATCATGCAGGCAAATCAGCCGACGCTTTCCTTCAGTTTCTCGGCGTTTTCGGCCAGCTGCAGGGCATCAATCAGGTCTTCGATGTCGCCGTCCATGAAGGCAGGCAGATTGTACATGGTGTAGCCTATGCGGTGGTCGGTGACACGGCTTTGGGGATAGTTGTAAGTGCGCACCTTCTCGCTGCGGTCGCCGGTGGCCACCATGGTCTTGCGCTTGCTGGAGAGTTCCTCCATGTACTTGTTATATTCGCGCTCATAGAGGCGAGTGCGGAGGATGACCAGGGCCTTCTCCATGTTCTTAATCTGCGACTTCTGGTCCTGCATGGAGACCACGATGCCGGTGGGGATGTGGGTGAGGCGCACAGCGGAGTAAGTGGTGTTGACACACTGGCCGCCAGGGCCGGAGGCGCAGAAGGTCTCTTTCTTCACGTCGGACATGTTCAGCTCCACGTCCAGTTCCTCGGCCTCGGGCAACACCACCACGCCAGCGGCAGAGGTGTGCACGCGTCCTTGGGTCTCGGTGGCGGGCACGCGCTGCACGCGGTGTACGCCGCTTTCGTACTTGAGCATGCCGTACACCTTCTCGCCGGTCACGTTGAAGGTGATGTCCTTGTAGCCGCCTGCGGTGCCCTCGTTGAAGTCCACAATCTCAATCTTCCAGTGTTTCTTCTCGCAATAGCGGCTGTACATGCGGAATAGGTCGCCCGCAAAGATGCAGGCCTCGTCACCGCCCGTACCGCCGCGAATCTCCACCACGGCGTTCTTGCTGTCGGTGGGGTCTTCGGGGATGAGCATGATGCGTATCTCCTCCTCCATCTTATCCTTTCGCTCATTGCTTTCGGTCAGCTCCAGCTTGGCCATCTCGCGCAGTTCTTCGTCTTTCTCGGTGCTGAGCAGTTCCTTGCACTCGGCAATGGTGTCCAAAAGGGCCTTGTAGTCATGGTAGGCTTTAACCACGGGCTGGAGGTCCTTGTAGTCCTTGCTGAGTTTGACATAGCGTTTCATGTCGGCGGTAATCTGAGGGTCGTTCATTTGAGCCTCAATTTCCTGATAACGTGTGTAAATTGCTTCTAGTTTATCTAACATATTCTTGTTGTTTTCTGTTTGAAAAAATAAAAGATTGCGGCCTGACCGCAGTTATATATTGTAATAACATAAATGATACAGAGGGTCTAGCTCTTCCGAGCTAATGGACGGCGGCGGCGTAGATTTGCACAAGTACATCGCGAAATCCGTCAATGTCGTACTTCTGGCAGGCCTCGTCCACGTAGCGCATAAACTGGTGCTTCTCCTCGTTGGTGTACTTCCCGCTGTGCGAAGAGCCACTCATGAGTTCGTGGGCGATGTAGTTGTTTGGCCAAAGACGGTAGCAACGGTCGATGCGCTGGTCGATAATCTTGGCAATGGCATCATAATCACCTTTTGCCGACTCAAGCTCCTCTAAACCGATAGGTTGGCAGAAAGTGAGATGTACTCGTCCTTTAAAATCGTTGATGCCTGAGAGGATGCTTTGGGTGTCCTCGCCAGGGGCCTTCTGGTAGGGGCCTTGCCTGCGCAGGCACACCTCGCGGGCTTTCAGTGCTCCGCAGGGCTCCCACTCATAGGAGATGCTGATGGGAACTATGTTCATTGCGGCCAGCGACTGGGCCGGATGGCTGCGGTCTCCGCTGTAGGCAATCATCTTGACCAGGGCGGGGTCGGTGCGGTCGATGCCATCCTTGGTGCGTCCGTTGCGTTGGGCAATCCATACCTTCTCCTGCCGTTCCACCACCTGATGCCGCAGGTAGCGCGACATGTCCATCAGGTCCCTGTAGAACTCCTTCTGGTTGCCTCCGCGGCCTATGGCATACATCTTGTTCAGGCGGGCCATCTGTTCCATCAGCGGCATTTCATATAGGTTCGATCCAATGACCACATGGGACGATTTCAGCTGGTTAGAGATGAGTATGTACTCCGTCATGATGGCGTCCACCGTGATGTCGCGATGGTTGGAGATGAAGAGGCAGGGCTTCGAACCAACGTGTTCCAGTCCGCTATAAGTGAACTCAGTCATGGTGCTCCGGATGATGTACTGGCAGGCTCGAATCATGACGTGGGCCTGGAACTGGTCCACATCGGTCAATCCCAAAATTCGCAGCTTCAGCTCCTCCAATGTCAGCTCAGGAAACAACAAAGGAGCCACCTGCGCGTAGTATTGGCTCTCCACCAATTGGCGCATAGCTTCTTTAAATTCCTGACCCTCATAGGGATAATAACTGCTGAAGTCTTCCATGTCAATTTGCAAAGATAATACTTTTTTTTGAATTCATTAATTTGCCAGCCGCGATTCTCTCATTAAAACATTATCACATCCAGTTTTATTTCCAGATATTCCAACTCAACTGGGCTTGTCGTTCAAGCATGGCGAGACCGCCAGCCCAGGCCGCTCCGCAGGCTTTTGCTGATTGGAGAAAGCGGGTTTGGGCGGGGTTATAGATTAGGTCGTAACAAAGATGTCGTGAGGTGAACGGCTGGTTGGTCGGCCAGGGCGAAGCCTCGGTGTTTGGATACATCCCCACAGGGGTGCAGTTGACTATCAGAAATGTGTCGGGGACCTGCCTGCATGCCTCAGCATAGCCTATGATATTGGGCCTGCCCTGTGGCGAGCGGGAAACAAATGCGTAGTCTATACCCAGCCGCCGAAGGGTGAAAGCCACGGCCTTGGAGGCACCGCCGGTGCCCAAGATAAGGGCGCGGGTGTGCCATGGCTTCAGCAGTGGGCGCAAGGTCTGCTCAAAGGCGGGCGCGTCAGTATTGTGGCCCACCAGTCGGCCCTCTGTCACCTCAACGCAGTTGGTGGCCCCGATGGCCTGCACAACCTCGTCCATGTCGTCCAGCAGGGGGATAATTTCCTCTTTGTAGGGAATGGTGACGTTAAATCCACGCAACCCCTCTTCTGCCACCCAATGGGGCAGCCCTTCCAGGTTGGGCATTTCGTACAGACAATATTGGGCATCGTTGATGCCAGTGCTGGCGAACATGGTGTCGAACCATTTCTTTGACCACGAATGGCCAAGTTTTTTCCCGATAAGGCCGTATTTTTTCATGGCGCAAAGATAGTACTTTTTTTTGAATTAGAATATAGAGTGTAGAATTCGGATTTTTTTTTGTACTTTTGCATTTTGTACTAATAAGCGCTTATGAAGAAGTTTTTTCGATACATCTTGCTGACTCTTAACCTGGTATTTGTTGTGACCATGCTTTTTTCCACGCTGTCAGGTGCCCTTCCGCCTAGCAGTTTCATCTGGGTGTCCATCTTCAGTTATGGCTATTTTTTGCTTTTGTTGGCCAATATTGTGTTCATCATTATATGGCTGTGCCTGTCGCGATGGGAGTTTCTCATCTCGGTGGCCGCCATCGTGCTGCGGTTTTCTTTTGTGCCGCTTTTCTTCCAGGTGGGTGGAACCACCGAGGTGGAACCCACCGAAAATACGTTGAAGGTGATGGCCTTCAACACGCACAGTTTTACTGGGCTGGACAACGACACGCTGATGACGCGCGACTCTGGGGCCGTGCTGTTCCTGAGGATGCTGGATGAAGAGCGTCCAGACGTGATGTGTTTGCAGGAATGCTATGAGGGCGGCAAGGTGCATCTGCTTGACAGTTTCGAAGCCCGAGGCTACAAGTATCATTTCGGGGTGCATGGCGACAATAGCCGCACGCCATTGGTGCTATACTCGCTCTATCCGCTGGTACGCGTGAGCACGATGGACCAGGTGTCGAAGTTTCATGTGGACTTGAACAAGAACGGGCACGAGGTGCGAATCTGCTGTGTGCACCTGGATTCGTACCAGTTGGATGAGTCTGACTTGAAGAGTCTGGAGCAGCTGAGCCACGCGCAGTATGACGACACTTCTACTCACAAGCTTTTGGGCAAGTTAAAGGAGACTGTGCGCTGTCACGAGCAGGAGTGGCGCGAGGAGTTGCTGCCGCTGGTGGAGAGCAGCCGCATCCCTATCATCATTGCGGGCGACTTCAACGACACCCCGGCGTCGTATATATATCAGCGGGCGACCAAGGTGCTGAAAGACCCCTTTGTGGAGCAGGGTCGGGGCTTCGGCACTACCTATCATGGCCCTTTCCCTGCCTTCCGTATCGATTATATCCTGCATAGCGACGACATCGAAGCCCTCTCGTACAGAAGGCTGAAAACCAATATTTCGGACCACTATCCTGTGGTTGTCCAGTTCAATCTTGCCCCTGAGCCTAAGGAGGAATAACAGCCCCAATCCATGACACAGAAGGAACGATATGCCCGTATGATAGCCTATTTTGAGGAGGAGCACCCGACGGCACAGACGGAGTTGCACTTCTCGAACCCCTTCCAGCTGCTGGTGGCCACCATCCTTTCGGCGCAGTGCACCGACAAGCGCGTAAACATGACCACGCCGGCCCTCTTTGCTGCCTATCCCGATGCCGCCTCCATGGCCAAGGCCACCCCCGAGGAGATTTTTGAATATATCCATTCCATCTCCTATCCCAACAACAAGAGCAAGCATTTGGTGGGCATGGCGCAAAAACTGGTGGAGGACTTTGGGGGCGAGGTGCCGGACGATGTGGACGAGTTGCAGACGCTGCCGGGCGTGGGGCGCAAGACGGCCAACGTGATTGCCTCGGTGGTGTGGGGTCTGCCCGCCTTGGCGGTGGACACCCACGTGTTCAGGGTGTCTAACCGCATTGGTCTGACCAAGAACAGCAAAAGCCCGCTGCAGACCGAGCGTGAACTGACCAAGCATATTCCGCCCGAGAAGATACCTGTGGCCCACCATTGGCTGATACTTCATGGACGCTATGTGTGCCAGGCCCGCAAGCCCCACTGTGGCGAGTGCGGCATTGCGGACATCTGCAATTATTTCAAGGAAAAACAGAAAAAACAATAGTCATGCTCACTGCACCGCTTTTTCTGATAGGCCTAGTGGCCGTTGGTATTCCGATAGCGATACATCTATTGCAGTTGCGCCGCTATCGCAAAGTTTATTTCAGCAATGTGGAGATGCTGGAAGCACTACAGAACGAGAGCCGCAAGCAGAACAATCTGCGGCGGTTGCTGATTTTGTTGGCACGCATCGCGGCCATCGTCTTCCTGGTGCTGGCCTTCTGCCAGCCGGTCATTCCCAATAAGAATGCCCAATTGCAGGCGGGCGGCACCGTGGTGAGTGTCTATCTGGACAACTCCTACAGCATGCAGAGCGGCGGCATGGAGGGCAGCCTGATTGAGAGTGCCAAGAAGAAAGCCCGTGAGATTGCCGAAGCCTATAGGCCCGATGTGCAGTTTCAACTGCTGACCAATGATGCCCACGGAGCCCAGTTCCGCTGGTTGAGTCGCGAGGAGTTCCTTTCGGCAGTGGACGAAGTGGAGGTGAGTGCCGTCACCGCAAAGCTTTCGTCGGTGGCGGAGCGGCAGAATGAGTTTTTGCACTCGGCTTCGGCAGCCAACCGCCATGCCTACATAGTGAGCGATTTTCAACGCTCAACGGCCGACGTGGCCGATTATCCTGCTGACAGTGCGATACTAGCCACCTTCATTCCTCTGGGTGGCACCGACGTGGCCAATATCTATATTGACAGTCTTGCATTCAACAGTCCGGCCTATTTCCGCGGGGCCACGGTGCGGGTGGAGGTGACGGTGCGCAACGACGGCAGCAAAGGGGTTGAAAGTCTGCCCTTGCGCCTTTTTGTAGGTGGAAAGCAGCGGGCGTTGACTTCGGTGGACATTGCCCCGCAAGGCCGTGCTACGGCCACGATGGCCTTTACGATTGAGGATGAGGGGGTGTTGCAGGGCTATGTGGAAACTACTGACTATCCCATCACATTCGACGACAGGATGTTTTTCTCTCTCTCGGTGACCCACCGTGTGCCCATGTTGGCCATAAGTGGGGCAGGGGAGAACCCCAATATGCAGCGTCTTTTTGCGGGCGATTCGCTGGTGGAATATCATCAGGTCGCTGTCTCGCAGGTGGATTATGCACATCTGACCGACAATAGATTCATCGTCTTGGATGAGTTGCACACCATTTCGTCGGGGATGGCGCACACCTTGCAGGAATTTGTTGCCGACGGAGGTTCTCTGCTGGTCATCCCAGGCCAAGAGGTGGAGACATCCTCGTACAATCAGTTCTTTGCGGCCATGCGGATGCCTCAGTTGGGTGCTTGGATTGGTGGTCAGACACGGGCCGAAACTGTTGAGTTGGAGGCCGACCTCTACCGTGGGGTGTTCCGAGGCAAAAAAGAAGAGATGGAGATGCCTTCCGTCACCGGCCATTACCGCCTGACCACTACTGCCACCACCGTGTCGCAGTCGCTCATAAGGCTGCTGGACGGCAGCGACCTGCTGACCGAGACACAGGTGGGCAGCGGCCACTGCTATCTGCTTTCTGCCCCTTTGCGCAAGGAGCATACCGACTTTGTGCAGCAGGCCCTCTTTGTGCCCACGCTCTACAATATGGCCCTTTTCAGTTCTCCTGTCCAGTCGCCCTACCATATGCTTACGGCCACAGAACCCATACCCTTGACTGGCAGCTATGATGCCGAAGAGGTGCCCCATCTGCTCAGTGTCGATGGAGGCGTGGATGTCATTCCCGACATACGGCGCATGGGGGCGGTGCAGTGCATGGTGCCCCATGGCGACCTTTCGGCCGCGGGCAACTACCTTTTGTCCAACAGTGGCGAGGCCGAGGAGGGTCTTTCGTTCAACTATAGCCGGCAGGAGTCGGACTTGGCCTTCTACGACCGCGATGAGGTGAAGAAACTGATTGCCGATGCCCATCTGGACCACTGCAGTGTGGTGACGACCGCCGACAAGTCGATGACCGACTATATCCGTCAGCGCAGTCAGGGAACACCGTTGTGGCGGTGGTGCATCCTTTTGACCCTATTCGCCCTCTTGGCGGAGATTCTTTTGATAAGACTGCCACAGAGGAAAAACCATTCATAACACAACCATTGCACAATGCTACAAATTAATCATATCAGCAAGACTTTCGGTGACTTTCGCGCCTTGAACGACGTGAACCTGCACGTCAGCCGTGGCACCGTCTTCGGCCTGCTGGGCCCCAACGGGGCCGGCAAGACCACCCTTATCCGCATCATCAACCATATCATTCACCCCGACAGCGGAAACCTGCTTTTCGATGGTCACCCCATGACTGACGAAGATGTGTTGCAGATTGGCTATCTGCCCGAAGAACGCGGCCTCTACAAGAAGATGAAGGTGGGCGAGCAGGCGATTTACCTTGCACGGCTTAAAGGACTTGACAAGGGCACGGCTGAGAAACGCCTGCACGAGTGGTTCGACCGCTTGGAGATTGACAGTTGGTGGAACCGCAAGGTGGAGGAGCTCTCCAAGGGAATGCAGCAGAAGGTGCAATTTGTGGTCACCGTGCTGCACGAGCCCCAGTTGCTTATCTTTGACGAGCCTTTCAGTGGTTTTGACCCCGTCAATGCCGACATTCTCAAACGCGAAATCCTGCGGCTGAAATCGCAAGGTTCCACGATTATCTTCTCCACCCACAACATGCCTTCGGCCGAGGAGCTGTGCGACGAGATAGCACTTATCAACCATTCAGAGGTGGTGCTTTCGGGCCCGCTGGCCGCCATCAAGGAACAGCATCCGGGGCAGGACCTCGACCGCATTTTTATTGAGACCGTCACTGGCAAAACTTCTAATAACTAAGCCAATATGAATAAGATACTCCTCGTCATACAGCGCGAATATCTCACCCGTGTCAAGAAGCCCTCCTTCTGGATTCTCACTTTGCTGGTGCCCATCCTGATTGCAGCCATCTATGCCATCCCCATCGTCCTGGCCTCGCGTCCGCTGGAACATGCCAATGTGCTGGTGGTGGACGACAGCGGCCTGTTTCAGGGACAGTTTGCCTCGGGTCGCGACATAACCTATTTCGATGCCGGAAGCCTCGACTATGCCAAGCGGCAACTGGCTGAAAACGACTCGCTGGATGCCATCGTCTATATCCCCGCCCGCGAAACCACGTTGCCCTCCGAGGCCTATCTCTACTATCGGACCGATGCCCCCTCGGTGACGGTGCAGGGCGATGTCAACAACCAGTTGCAGAAAATACTGCGCAACGTTATATTGCAGGATGTCCATGGCATTACGCCCGAGGATTATGCCCTCATCACCAGCACCAGCATCAATCTGCGCACACAGGATATTGAGACCGGTCGTGACGGATTCCTGCAAATCAAGCTCATAGTGGGTGTGATGTTGGCCATATTGGTTTTCATGGCCGTCTTTATGTTCGGCTCGCAAGTGATGCGGGGCGTGATGGAAGAGAAGACCAGCCGCATAGTGGAGGTTATCATGTGCAGTGTCAAACCGTTCCAACTGATGATGGGCAAGGTGGTGGGCATAGGCTTGGTGGGGCTCACCCAGTTTGCCCTGTGGGTGGTGCTTTCGGGCGTGGCGTTGGGAGGCCTGCGCTTGACCAACGACGGCCTTTTCCAACAGGCTCAGAGCCGCCACGTGACGGAGATTTCCACCAAAGGAACCGAGGCCACCAATCAGTATCAAGCCGCGCAGTATCAGGCAGCCCAATATGAGGCTGGCAAAGGCGTGGACAACGACATTCAGGACCTCATTGAAGGCCTCGGCAGCATCAATTTCGGAATGCTCATAGTGCTCTTTGTCTTCTATTTTGTTTTTGGCTATCTGCTTTTTGCCTCACTGTTTGCGGCGGCTGGTTCGCTGGTCGACAACGAAACCGACTCGCAGCAGTTCACCCTGCCCATGACCATTCCCATGGTTCTTTGCATCCTGCTGATGCCGGCCATGGTCAACGAACCCTCCGGTGCCCTCAGCACCTGGCTTTCCATCATTCCCTTCACCTCTCCGGTGGCCATGTTGTTCCGCATCCCCTTTGGGGTTCCCATCTGGCAAGTGGTGCTCTCCATGGTGTTGCTCTTGGTCACCTTCCCCCTTTGCATATGGGTGGCCGCTAAGATTTATCGCACCGCCATTCTCCGCTACGGACAGAAAACCACCTGGAAAGACGTGGGACGTTTTCTCCGCATGGGTCGCTAAGACCGGTTGGCAGAGCCACCGCTATCCCTTCGCACCTGCTTCGCTCCCGACTCGTTGTAGGAGTGGGGAGGAAGCTATTCGCATTCGGCTGCATAATGGCTGGGAAGGGGCGCGGAGGCATTGTTATGTCGGTGTTAATATACTAAAATCTAAAAAGATTTTGCCATGTCGGGAAAAAGTCGTATCTTTACAGCCAGAAAAAAATGAAAGAAAAACGTTGGATTTTAAGGGAAGATTATGATATAGAGGTAGTTAATAAACTTGCGGAGTCGTTAGGCGTTGATAAAATTATCGCCACGTTGTTGGTAGAACGTGGTGTAACCACATTTGAAGAGGCCCGATGTTTCTTCCGACCTAGTTTAGACCAATTGCATGATCCTTTCCTGATGAAGGACATGGACCGCGCCATAGCCCGTATCAACGAGGCGGTCCGGCGCCGCGAGCGCATCATGATATATGGCGACTATGACGTGGACGGCACTTCGGCTGTCGCCCTTGTCTACTCTTATTTGCAGTCGTTCCACCGCAACATCGACTTTTACATCCCCGACCGCGACAGCGAGGGCTACGGCGTTTCTTATCAGGGCATCGACTATGCCAAGGAGACGGGCGTGAAGTTGATAATTGCGCTCGACTGCGGCATCAAGGCCAACGAACAGGTGGCCTATGCCGCCAGTCTGGGAATCGATTTTATCATCGGCGACCACCATCTGCCCGACGGCTACAATATTCCTGCCGCCGTGGCGGTGTTGGACCCTAAGCGGCTCGACTGCCCTTATCCCTACAAGGAGCTTTCGGGCTGCGGCATTGGGTTTAAGATAGTCGAAGCCCACCAGGAACAGCGGGTTGGGGTGCGCCTGTGCGACAACCCTGAACAGCTGGACGAGGTGCGCAAAGAGAAGCGCGAAGCCCTCATGCTGCGGCTGCTCAAATACCTCGACCTCGTGGCCGTCAGCATTGCCTCCGACATCGTCCCCATCATGGGCGAAAACCGCGTGCTGGCCTTTTATGGACTGAAGGTCATCAACACCCATCCCCGTCCCGGCCTCGAAGCCATCCTCACCTACGGCCATATCGAACGCCGCACCGAGGAGTATAAGGCCAGCCATCCCGAGGATAAGTCCTATTTCTGCAAAGAGCTTAACATCAACGATCTGGTCTTTCTGGTAGGTCCCCGTATCAATGCCGCAGGGCGCATACGCAGTGCCTTCGACTCCGTCCGTCTTCTGCTGAGCGACAACTCGGAGCAGGCAGGCCTGCTGGCCGAGGAAATCAACAACTACAACACTCAGCGCAAAGACTTGGACACCGCTGCCACTGAAGAGGCCAAACGCCGCATTGAGAGCAACCCCGTGCTGAAGGCCAAGAAGAGCATTGTCCTCTTCGACGAGAACTGGCACAAAGGGGTGGTAGGCATCGTGGCTTCCCGCCTGGTGGAGGCCTACTACAAGCCCACCATCATTTTCACCCGTTCCACCGACGACCTCATCACTGGCTCGGCCCGCAGCATTAAGGAGTTTGACGTGCACACCGCTTTGGAGCAGTGCAGCGATCTTTTGGAACACTTTGGCGGCCATAAATGTGCAGCGGGTGTCAGTGTCAAGCCCGAGAATTTCGAGGCCTTCAAGGTTCGGTTTGAAGAGGTGGTGCAACAAAACCTAAAGGTGGACAGCATGGTGCCGGAAATCGAGGTGGATGCCGAAGTGGACTTTGGCACACAGATCACCCCTAAGTTCCTCCGCATCCTCAAGCAGTTCAGCCCTTTCGGACCCGAGAACAACATACCGGTCTTTATATCGCACGATTTGGTGGACACCGGCTATGCCCGTATTGTGGGTGGCAAGCACCTCAAGTTCAGCGCTATCTCCCTCACCGCACGGTCGCGCTCCTATCCCGCCATCGGTTTCCAGTTGGCCCCGTATTACTCCAAGATGAAGGCTGGCCAGTCGTTCACCCTCTGCTATTCGCTGGAGGAGAACTACTGGAACGGCAAGACCGACATCCAACTCAATGTCAAGGACCTCCGTTTCGACGAAGATTAAGGTTAATACAATGAGAAGCTCCAAACCTTTTTCACTGATGTTGTTGCTGATGTTGACCATGGGACTGATTGTCTCGTGCCACCATTCGGTGGGAGAGGGATTGGATGTTGTGGATTCGGCAATAGAGGAGTCGGGTTCCCCCAATGAAGATGGCTGTACGCCAGTGATGGAATTCATGATGTTCCTACATAATTTTTGCACAGACAGGGAGTATCAATTGGCACACGTCAAGTTTCCGGCAGGCACGCTGACCTATCCGCTGAACGACTCGGTGCCCTATACTGTAGAATATTGGCGTATGCTCAAACTTGCGGACTTTGTGATTTCTCGTGACTCAGATGACTTCGGTTTTGGAATAGAGCCCGTCATGACTGGTGGTTTTGATTGGAGGGATGATGAACATGTTTGCTTCACCCGCCAACTCACTCCCGCCAACCTTTACCTGATGGTAGAATTTGAGCGGCAGGCAGGTGTGTGGCGCGTGGTCAAGGCAGATTACCACAACAGTGATGCGGTGACGGTTGAGGACTGTGTCGAAATGGCGAATTACTACAAGGAGGATTTCGCCAAGCAGGAAGCAGACGATTTTGTTCCATGCAAGTGTGAGGGTGTCCCAGGACGTTTCCCCCAGGCCTCCGAGCGGAAGTTGGAAACAAACGACCTCAAGGGGCTGCACCGCAAAGATTTGGCTATTGTACGCAACGAGATTTTGGCTCGGCATGGTTATGATTTCCACGACAACCAAGAGATGTTGGACTATTTCCTCCAACAGCCTTGGTACATGCCGCTGTTTTTGAATGTTGATAAAGTACTGACTCCCTTGGAGAAGTCCAATATCAGGTTCGTTAAAGAGTTTGAGAAATAAAACAATGAAGCCACTCTTTTGATTAGAGGAGTGGCCTATACTTATATGTAACACATAATACACAAATAGTTATGGCAGACGACAAAAAGATTATTTTCTCTATGGTAGGCGTGGGCAAACTCATCCCCCCCAGCCGCCAGATTTTGAAAGATATTTACCTCTCCTTCTTCTATGGGGCCAAGATAGGCATCATCGGCCTCAACGGTTCTGGTAAGTCCTCACTGTTGAAAATCATTGCCGGTGTGGACAAAGACTACCAGGGCGAAGTAGTCTTCTCGCCCGGCTACAGTGTGGGCTATCTGGAACAGGAACCCAAGCTGGACGAAAGCAAGACCGTCAAAGAGGTGGTGCAGGAGGCCGTGCAACCCATCGTGGACGCACTGAAAGAATATGAGGAGGTGAACAACGCCTTTGCCGAGCCTGACGCCGACTTCGACAAACTGTGCGAGCGGCAAGGCGAGCTGACCGAACTGCTTGACCAATACGATGCTTGGAACCTCGACAGCCGGCTGGAACGTGCCATGGATGCCCTGCGCTGTCCTGATGAGGACCAGCTGGTGAAGAACCTCA
>DFDY01000153.1 GCA_002368955.1 Bacteroidales bacterium UBA3816 | reverse complement strand
ATGAGCATAAGCATTGCAATAGTGAAGGTCTTTTTCATAGTTAAAGTTTTTTTTGATGATTAATATGTAGATAATTGTGTTTTTAATTCAAGGCTCTAGTTTGATAAAAGACTGATTTTCAGCAGCCTCGAAGTGGCTGAATCTCAATAACGTTGCGAAAGGTTGAGCGCAAAGAAAGCTTGCTTGCTTTGCCGAGACCTAGCAACGTCTCGCAGAAACCCCATACTAAGCGACCAACGGGAGCGCAGTGTGGGGATAGCGAAACCCCTACTACTCAGCGTGTCGAAGACACGCCACATTGAGAAATACGAGCAAGAATCAGTCATACTTTGTACTAGAGCGTTAACCAAAAGTTAGCCGAAGCATATAAGAAACGCGCAGAATGCTATAGAGTTCTTGCAGAACAAAATTCTGATGAGAAGGCTGAATGGATTGCAAAGGCCGACGCCGACGAGGAGAAGGTCAAATCGTTAGAAAAGAGAGAATAATAAACCCCAAACCGATCAATAGTTGCTGATATAAAGGGTGTGGCCGTCGTAGTAGGTGCTGTACTTGTAGAGGTAGCAGGGGGTGCGGCTGCCTTCGAGGGGACAGCCGTCGGCAAAGGTGTTGAACTGGGAGTGGCACTTGGGGCACTCAAGGACTATGTTGCCATAGCCAGAGACCATTTCCAAGCGGCCCGTGTCTAGCGGGCAGGAACGTTCGTAGCAGGCAAACTCGTTGAAACTGACACGCACCACGACCAAGCCATTGGCTCCGCCAACCAAATACTCATAGCCATCGCAGTTATTGATGCCAGAATAAAGAGGCGAATTAGGGTCTATCTGACAGTTGGCATCGCCTATAGGCACATGACAGCGGCCCTCCTTGCCACAGCCTGCCAGAGAGGTGATCGCAAGCAAGGCAGCCAAGCAGGCAGAGAGACCGAAAGCTATGGGGTGACGATTATTCATAGAACTTATTTGGTGCCGTAGTCGCCATAGATGGTCTTGAGGACCACTTCGGCAGTAATGCGCAGTGTGTTTTTGTCAATATGGTCGAGGTCGTCATTGACCGTGTGCCAGTGCTTGAAGAAACTGATGCCGTGGGAGTTCTGCACAATGTCTATCATGGGGATGTTGGCCAGGCGGTTGACATAGTAGTGGTCGTCGAGGATGGGGTCGGTATCGCGGTTCTCGAAAACCTTGTCATAGCCGAGGGCCGCAGCGGCGGTCCACATCTTGTTCATGACATTGCCGGCAAACTGGCGGCTGATTTCCTCCTTGGTATAGCGGGGCTGCTGGGTGCCCACCATGTCGAGCAGGACGCCGTAGACGGCCGTATAGTAAGGCATATGAGGATTGCGGCTCCAATATTGAGAGCCTTTGCACCAGCTGTCCTCTACGTAGGTGTCGGCCCATTCGGGGCATCCCTGGTCTTCCACATCGAAGAAGATAAAGTCGATGGAGACCGAAGGACGCTGGACAGAAATGATGCGCGCCATCTCCATCAGCACACCCACACCGCTGGCGCCGTCATTAGCCCCAGGGATAGGCTTGCGGTGGTTGTCCTTGTCCTCATCGTGGTCGGCCCAGAGGCGGCTGTCCCAATGGGCGGCCAGAAGCAGCCGCTTGCCCGTACCGGAGGCGGCAGGGGCCTCAATAGAGGCGATGATATTCTTGCCACGAACCGTGGTGCCGTCCCAGAGGGTGGCGGGAAAATCCTGCACGATGACCGTGTCACACCAACGGCGCATCTGGCTGGCCAAATAGTCGGCACAACGGGATTGGGCCACCGTGTTGGGAGTGCGGAAGCCGAAAGCCACCTGGTCGGCAACAAACTGGTAGGCAGAGTCGGCATTGAAGGCGGGGATGGCCACCTGACTGTAGTCGATGCCTGAAGCAGCGGCGGGGGTGGCATTCTTATTGGATTTGCCGTTGCAGGCGGCAAGGAGCACCAAAAGGGCAAAAGCGGTGAAGAGTTTTCTCATGACGTATGATGTGGCAATAAATGCAACAATGGACGTTAGCCCCTGCGGGGTGACCGCAATTGCGACTAACGTCCAAATGAAACAGACAGATTAGTTCTTATTTGATACGCTCGGCGTACTCGTTGGTGCGGGTGTCAACCTTGATGCGCTCGCCTTCTTTGATGAAGAGGGGGACGCGGACCTGCACGCCGGGTTCGACGGTGGCATCCTTCATAGCGTTGGTGGCAGTGTTGCCAGCAAAGCCGGGTTCGGTGTAGGTGACGACGGTCTCGATGAAGGGGGGCAGCTCACAGATGAGCGGAGTCTCGGTGTCGGCCTCGACGGTAACTTCGACATACTGGCCGTCCTTGAGGTACTGGGGAGCATTTATGATAGCCTCGGGGATATAAATCTGCTCGTAGGTCTCGGTGTGCATAAAGACGTGCATGTCACCCTCCTTATAAAGGTAGGTGTAGGGACGACGCTCCACGCGGACGATGTCAATCTTGGCACCGCTGGGGAAGGTGTTCTCAAGAATGCGACCGGTCTTCACGCTGCGCATCTTGGTGCGGACGAAAGCGGCGCCCTTGCCGGGTTTGACATGGAGAAATTCTACGATGGTGTAGATGTCGTTGTTGAAATTAATGCAGAGTCCGTTCTTAATATCAGTGGTTGTTGCCATATTATAATTTGTTTGTATTGATAATTCGATAGGTTTGATGCCTCGGGCCTAAGCTTCCTTGTTGGCATTCTTTTTCTTCTCTTCGGAATAGAGCTGGGTGAGCCTCCGAAGGTCGCTCTTGAGCACGTCTATTTCGGCATCGGCGGCCAGTCGGCGGGTTCGCTCCATCATCATGCGGCTGAGCACCGCCAGAATGAGGATGATAAGCGTGAGATTGAGGGCACCGGCCCCCTGCTTGTGGAAGACAAAATAAACCACAGTGGCACCGATGATAAGGATATAAGAAATATATTCGTAAATCCTGAGAGTCCGTTGATAATTCATAATACCTTTTAATTCTGAGTTCAGAATGGCTGTCGCCAAATCTATTAACTACTAACTATTAGCTATTTTACTATCTCTATGCACAATAATTTTGCGCTGCAAAGATACGAAAGTTGCTCGACATAGCAAAATTTTTTTTGCGTATCTCCATCTTTTTGTTTTTACTAATAGGCCTAAGTTCTATTAAAAAGACGTAAAAGTTTGTGTATTCGGAGAAAATTTTGTTATTTTGTAAACTCTAAGTGGTAGGGACGCCCTACTCTTGAGGACATATAATTGATTGAACACAAAGAGTATAATAGTAATAATAAGAAAAACACAAAAAAACGAGAATATGAAAAAGTGCGCTAAGGTTTTCGTATCGTTGCTGCTCGTGGTGGGACTGACTGGCATCACCGGAGCACTCACCTCCTGTAAGTCTAGTTCTGACGCCTACATGAACACTCCCAAGAAATACAAATCTAGCAAAACCATCAAAAAGAACTATTCCGTCAGGGGCAACAACAAGAAAAACGGCTCTACCTACCACTCCTATTGATACCCGAAAAAAATGAGCCAATTCTCTAGCATACAGCGCAAGGCCATGTGTCTTGCGTGTTGGTTTGTGTGTCTGACACTGCTGCCAATGGCATCGGTCGGGCACCCGGCCTCTCCCCTGCCCTCCTCAGTCCTATCCCTGGCCGACGACGGCAGCCAATACCTTATCAGCGGCGAGAGCAGCCTCAGCGGCATCTTCACCCTCACCATCTACGATGGCGACAGCACCTACCACACCTTCACCGATAAGGCAAGCAAAGGCATGTTCCACTTCAGCGGACATGTGGACAAACCCGTGTTGGCCTCGCTGCAGCACAGCGCCATCGGGCGGCCCCTTTACTTCTATCTCGAAAACTCCGAAATCAGCATTGCCCTCAATGCCACCCGTCCCGAGCTTTCTGTCATTCGCAACTCACGCAGCAACAGCGAGTACCGCTACCTCATGGAGTGTTATCGCAATGCCGCCGAGCCAGGCAGTTTCCTCAAGCAGTATGCCAAGGAGAACCCCTCTTCCATCTATCTCCCCTTTGTGGTTTACCAGGAAATGAACAACCTGGACGACGCCGTGGTGCGCCAACTCATCAGTCAAATATCCGACCAAGGGCGCAACACCTACCACTACACACTCCTGCGGCGCTGGATGAAAGCCACCCCAGCCGTGTCCGAGGGGAGCGAAATGCCCGACTTTGCCTACCTCGATGGCCAAAAAGAGCGCCGCACCTTTGAGCAGACTCGCAACACCGAGGGGGCCACCCTCATCATGTTTGGGGCCAACTGGTGCGACCGCTGCAAAACCCAGCTCCAACAGGCCCAGAAAACCATCGGCGACCGTGCCGTCAGCATCCTCACCGTCAACATCGACGACAACCCCAACGGATGGGACGCCAACTACCTCAAACAGCTCAGCATCGACCACATCCCCTACATGGTGCTGGTCAACCGCGCAGGCCTCGTCGTTGCCAGCGACATCCGCATCTGGGAACTGGAACGGGTGCTGAAGACCCTGAAATAAATTCTGAACTCTTTTTGTGATCAGTGAATGGCAATTAGCCATTCGATAAAAGTAACGCCAATTCACTTCTCACCAATAACTAATAACTATTAACTGCAAAGATGGAAAGTAACCTTTATCCCATGAAATTCATGCCCTTGTTCAAAAACAAAGTCTGGGGCGGCAACAAAATCAGCACACTGGGTTTCGACTACTCCCCCCTGCCCAACTGCGGCGAACTGTGGGCCCTCTCGGGCGTGGAGGGCAACGAGTCGGTCATCGTCAACGGCTTTCTGGCCGATAACGACATCAACGAAGTGCTGGAGATATACATGGGAGAACTCATTGGCGAGCAGAACTTCAACCACTTTGGCACCGAGTTTCCGCTGCTGCTGAAGATAATCGACGCCAACGACGACCTTTCCATCCAGGTGCACCCCGACGACCAACTGGCCCGCGAACGCGGCATGGAAAACGGCAAGACCGAGATGTGGTACATCATGGAGGCCGACCCGGATGCCCAGCTAGTGGACGGCTTCAGCCAAGAGGTCACCAAGGAAGAATACCAGCAGTTTCTGCAACTGGGCAAGCTGGAAAGCATCCTGCACATCGAGCGGCCGCAGGCAGGCGACATGTTCTTTATCCCCGCCGGTCGGGTCCATGCCCTAGGCAAAGGGCTGCTACTGGCCGAAATACAGCAAAACAGCGACTGCACCTATCGCATCTATGACTACAACCGCCCCGATGCCGACGGGAAGCTGCGCGAACTGCACACCGCCGAGGCTCTGGATGCCATCGACTTCAGCGAGCTGAAAGATGGCAAAACCCACTACACCTACCGCGAGAACAGCACCACCCGCCTGGCCCAGTGCCCCTACTTCACCACCAACCTCATCCCCCTCACCCAGCCTATGAAGAAAGACTTCGCGGGCCTGGACTCCTTTGTCGTCTATCTGTGTGTCGAAGGCATCGCCGCCGTGCGGAGCCTGGATGAGATAGTGCCCATCCATGCGGGCGAATGCGTGTTGGTGCCCGCCGTGGCCCACACGGTGGAGCTCTTCTGCGAAGGACCCGCCAAACTGCTGGAAGTCTATATCGACCCCGACCAGTGGACCGACAAGGAAAGCCACAACCACTCCACCGACCGCGACTGGGTGGCACAATTCGTCGGCGGCACAGGCCCCCTCATGGGCTAATCCATTCAACAAATAGTGGGGAGTTCTATAAATTAAATGACTAAATTTCATTTTGTTATATCAATGTATTTTCGTATTTTTGCAGTATTAACAGAATAATGCAGCATATATGAAATACCGTAAGAATCAAGGCGTTGGGTTATTTGACAAGGAGAACACCCTTCAGGAATTACTCGAAAACGGCAATCCACTACCCAAGTTAAAGAAAATCATAGACTTCGAGCAGTTCCTGGCGAGCGGTTCTACAGGTACAAGGACAACGTGGAAATATGCAACAAAACCAAGCTGATACGAAACTACACGGTGTGTTCCGCCAACCGCCACGACTCCAAGGAGACGGAGCGCGTACTGACAGAGCCGCCCAAGGAGGCCCACGGAGAACCGGCATGGCTCGACGCGGGATATGCTGGGACGGAAGATGTGGTGAGAGCGAAGCACATGACTCCGATAATCTGCGAGAAAGGCAAGAAGGGTCATGCTTTGACTGACGAGCAGAAGGAGCACAACCGCCAGAAGTCGAAAGTGCGGAGCCGCGTGGAGCATGTCTTCGGATTCATGGAACAAACAATGGGAGGTTTAGTGTTCCAAGGAGTGGGAATGGTGAGGGCCAAAGCCAACATTGCGAAAGTCGAGCGCAGAGCAAGCTTGCTTGATATGCCGAGATGCAGCAATGTCACCATAGGTAACATTGCACTGACAAACCTTGTCTACAACATGTGCAGACTTGTGCAGATTAAGAAATACCAACCTAATTTAATTGCAACCCAATAGACAGAATATTAAATGATTACCCACCCCCATCAAAAATAAGATAAGTAATTTATTGTCAAATGAAAAAATAGTCGTATTTTTGCACCCGTAAACCAATTGTTAAACAACGATTGTCTGGCAGATTAATGGGTTCTGTCTGTTTGGATGACCAAAAAGCGAATAAATAGAACCCACCTAATATAAAATGAAGACTAAACTATTATCACTCTATGCAGCCTTGGTATTGGCTGGCTGTGTACAGGCACAGACTTTGGTCGACAACTACAGTTTGGCGACACGTGTGGACTCGACGGCATGGATTGACATCACGGGTGTCGACAGCCTTATTGTCGCGCCTACGGCAACCACATACACCTACGCCCGCAGCGCACTGCTGCCTATTGGCTTTCAGTTCAGGTTGGCTGGCACACTGTGCCAGTATTTCTCGACCAACGTGAACGGTACGGTCAGCTTCAGCAACCACTTGATTCCGTCGAGCGGATATTACGACACCCCCCTTGGGGCACAGCGGACGACCGGCTTATCCCTGCCTAAGGTGGAGCCTTTCGGTTACCGCGGGCAGTGGGACAGCACCTGCTATACTCGCTTTGCCACCCTCGGCACTGCCGACAGCCACATACTGGTGGTGCAGACGCGCATGGGTGTGTACGGAATGGACTCGACCCATCTTAGTTTTCAGGTGCAGCTGCACGAGGCCACGGGCGAGGTGCGCATCGTCTATGGCGTAACTGAAGGTCCCCTGCCGACCCATACCACACAGACAGGTGTGGTGGCGAGTTACAACGACCTTATCTTCATTGATTTGGCAACACACGGTACCCTTCGGGCGACAACGTCTATAACGCAGACCAATGCCGCGGGAGTATGGCCCATACAGTGGCGTTGCTACTCGCTAATGCCCGATGCCCAGGCCTGCCCCTATCCACCTGCAGTCAGCGTAAGTGCAAGCAATCTCAATGCGGTAAGCATCACATGGATCCCCGACAGTGCGGCTTCGGCCTACCGTATCACCCTTGATCCCCTCGGGTTGGACACCATAGTGACAGGCGACACCCTGCTACTGACCAATGTGCTGAATGGGGCCACCACCTATAGCGGCACGTTTGGCGGCGTGTGCGACAGCGTGCACAGCAGCTACCGCACACGCACATTCTCGTTTAACACGAGTTGCGGAACGGTGCGCCATCTGCCGTGGACGGCCAATTTTCAGACCACGGCATTTAACAACTGTTGGACACGGCGCAGCCCCAGCCCCTATAGAGGAGGCTGGGACGTCAGCAGCGGTGCCATGAGCAGTTTCTACGCCAGCGACAATATTACTGCCTATAGTGGCTGGCTGGTGAGCCCAATGATAGATTTGCCCGCCACAGGCGATGCCGAGTTGCAATGGGACTATCGTGCCAATGCTTTCAGAATGGAGCATCCCACGGTGTTGGTTAAGGTGATGGTGTGCGATTCAATCAACACAGTCGACACTAGCAGTGCCGAGTGGGAGACAATCTTTGCCATCCGCCACAGCATATCGACATACAAGACCTTCCGAGTCGGCCTGAACCAGTGGCGCGGACACCGTGTGCGAATGGCCTTCGTGCGAAACTCGACGGGTGGGGAAAAGGCCTTTGTCGACAATGTGTCGGTGGTTGTCACCAGCCAGCCCGGCATAAGGATGGAGCCTATCCCTATTGCCGATGCTGGCGGGGGGACGACTATCCGTGCCGCCATCATCGTGCCGACGGGGGATACAGCCACTGTGAGTTGGCATTCGACGATGCTTGACCGCGGCCTTGCCACCTATATCGGAGAAAGCGACACCCACTTCACCCTCTCCTACATGGTCGACGGCTTCGACACTGTGACTGCGGTCATCGCCACCGCCACAGGTGTGGACACCGACGTGGTGACGTTTCGCATAAGGGACTGCTCTACACGCGGCCTGACATGGACTGAAGACTTTGAGAACGGCGTAGAATGCTGGGAGTTGCGCGACTGTGGCACCACCCCGTCGGAATGGCATTTGGAAACCGACAATAATTTCAATAGCGGCAAATACCTCGACGTTCCCAATTTCGTCAACAAGCCCGTCGGCTTCAGCAACAGCATCGTGTCGAGACCTATCACGGTGCCGTCGCTGCCAGAGGGACACGGTGTCGCGTTGGCTTGGCAGATGGCTTCGTGGGGCTACTACACTCCTATGCTGGCCATCCGTTTTGAGGAGGACAGCGTCAGCACCCTGTTGGCGGATATACCGATTGCCCGCCTCTCAAGCTCAAGCATTTTTGGTGATTATATAATCTATCTCGACTCAGTTGCCGGGCGGACAGGCCGACTGGTGCTGGAACAACATGCTATGCCTGGGGCAACTTCGTGCAGTAGCGTCAGCATCGACAACATCGTGCTGCGCTACGCCCGCGTGCCACTGGTGGAACACAACCTGCCCCAACGTGTGTATGTGGGCGACACAATACCTTTGCAGACCACGTTGCTCGAGGGCGTGGCCGACGGCCTCCACTACTCTTGGACTTCGGTATTCGACTCCACAGGGCGAGCCGTCATGTCAAACACCGACAGCACCATCGTCTATCATGTAGGCGGTGTGGATACTCTCACAGTGCAGGCCATTAACAACTATGGTACCTCGTCTGACACCGCTACGGTGCTTGTCTGCCCACCAGTGAACATGTTCCCTTGGCAGGCCGACTTCAGTTCGGAGGGCTGCTGGTACAACATGCCTGGTAGCGACTGGGAATTCTCTGGGAACTACCTGCAGGTGTGGGGAGACCATTATTTTGAGGGTACAGTGGTGTCGCCGGCACTGGTAGTGCCGACCGACACTGGCACAGTGCTTACCTGGAAGGTTGATGGCACCTCGCGTTACACCGTCAGTATCAGCACTGGGCGTTACGACGACTGGAGCACCTACACTACCGTCCTGTACGATACGGCAAGAAACGGCTTCCAACCCCGCAGCATCAGCCTCGCCCCATACGTTGGCGACACTATCCGAGTAGCCTTCCATCTCGACTACCAATACACTATAGTGCGTATTGACAGCCTCATTCTTACCAACCGAAATGCGCCATTGGTGCATCTCAGTGCACCGCAACATGTGTTTGCCGACGGTGCTGCCACAGTGCGTGCCTTCTACGACCGAGGCGAGGCAGGCTCTACCATCTCATGGCATTCGGCCATGGCCAGCCGGGGGGATGCCACGCTGCTCACCCCCACGCAGACCAACCTTGCCATCCGCTACCATACCTCTGGTACCGACACCGTCTGGGCTCGGGTCGCGAACACTTTTGGCAGCGACAGTGCGAGGGTCATCTTCACTGTCAGCGACTGCGACACCGTACTGGCAGAGGGCTGGACGGTGAACTTCTCCAACGACTACGACTGCTGGTACCGCCCCGTTGGATGCAACTGGACCCGCTCGTCGAACTCCATCTGTTCGTCTGGAACCACCCCGTTTGACAGTCGCATCATCTCGCAGGCCATCAGAGTGCCTGCAAATGCCGACGACAGTCTGGTGGTGGAATGTACGGCCAGAGCCACGGGCTCACAGCAGGGAGCCACGGGCTCACTGCAGGCGCACACCATGTACCTCCTCGTCACCGATAGCGACTACACCAACCCCTCGCTTTACGACACACTGGTGGCCGATACCTCCGTCTACTATCAGCCCATAACCCATCGTGCCCCCTTGGGGGCATACGCCAACAAGGTGATACACATTGCCCTTGTCAACAACCCCATTACCTTGGCCTCCTTTTATTACGATAATCGCAACCTTTATGTGTCCAATGTCAACATTCACTCGTTACGCCAGCCCGTGATCAGGCTGGCCATGCCTCCTGTTGCCCATGCAGGCGAAAGTGCCACTGTGCGTGCCGAACTGACCGACGGTTCGCCCTCCGGGCTCACCTATACGTGGCATTCGACAATGGCCGACTCGGGGCTGGCCACAGTCACAAACCTTGGCGACACGCTGCGTTTGGTCTATTCTTCCGCCGGCACCGACACTATCACTGTGGTGGCTACCAACGCATACGGCTCCGACACCGCCACTTCTACCCTTGCAGTGCAGGCCTGCGCCACCATTGACACGCTGCCGTGGGTACTCGGCTATCGTGCCAGCATTACCTGTTGGCGTTTTTACAACTACACCGTCTCCAACAACAGTAACTGGCACAACGATAGCTATGGCTATCTGCGCTCCAGCCGTTCAGCATCGTTCGAATCGGCGAACAACTGGTTGGTCTCGCCCGCCATCGAATTGCCCGACACACTCGACGCTTCCGTCCTGCGCTGGACGCTAAAGTCGACTACCGAGACGATTAACAACACCATCTACCATGCCCATATGGACGTGCTTCTCAGCACCACTGATGCCACCGACACCTCCACCTTCAGCCATGTGCTCTTCAGCGGCTATATCAATACAGGCGGCGGCGAAAGCACCAGCCGAACCTACGAGGCCTCGCTCGACAGTTTCGCCGGGCAGACGATACACATCGCCTTTGTGCACCGCAAAAACCGCGGCGGCTATATCAACATCGACTCTATCAGGATAGAGAACGGTGGCCGTCCCCAGATTGCCCTTACACCCCCGGCAGCACTGAACACGGACGAGGTGTGCCGCGTCACAGCGCAATGCCTCTCCGGTGCGCGAAACAGCCTTGCCTACGCTTGGCACTCCACCATGGCGGCACGAGGCCTCGCCACACTTACCCCATCTGCCGACACGGTGAACATCGTATATCTCTCCGCAGGCACAGACACTATCTCCTGCGTGGCCACCAATGCCTTTGGCAGCGACACGCAGACGGTGGTCATGATGGTGCACGACTGCCCTGCGCAGACAATACCTTGGCTCGAAGAATTCGAAGACAGCACCACAATTGGCTGTTGGAGCAATTTTTCCTACCACTACAATTTGCTGAACCAATTTGTCCGCACCGAGGTGGCCAACAGCTGGCACTTCGCTGGCGACAGCACCGCACACCGTATGGAGAGCCAGACCTACACCTACGATTGGCTCATTTCACCCCGCATAGCCCTGCCCGCAAGAGCCGACAGCATGACGCTGACATGGCAGCAGAGTACTAACTTTATGGGACTAACCGTGCTGTTGTCACCCAATGGGCGGTTCGACACCCCACTCGATTTCACCGACACCCTCCTTCAGGCAGATGCCAACGGTTGGCACACCGTATCGTTGGACTCCTACGCAGGGCAGACCATCCGTATCGCCTTCCGTACTAGTAGTTTCAACAACGCCTGGCTTGACAACGTGATGATAGAGGGCCGACTTGCCCCTGACACCCTTTGGCGCACCCTTGCGGCAAGTAGTGCCGACACTGCGATGGGCCGCGTTGACGGTGGCGGAATATATCCCGACAGCACCCTTGTCACCCTGACGGCAATGGCATTTGACGGCTATGAGTTTACCAGCTGGAACGACGGCGACACTGCCAACCCGCGGCAGGTGCTGCTGGTGAGCGACACCGCTTTTACCGCAATATTCCAACCTGTTGTTGATACCGTCTGGCACACCCTTACGGCAAGTAGTGCCGACACAGCGATGGGTCGTGTTGAGGGTGGCGGAATATATCCCGACAGCACCCTTGTTACCCTGACGGCAATGGCATTTGACGGCTATGAGTTTACCAGCTGGAACGACGGCGACACTGCCAACCCGCGGCAAGTGCTGCTGGTGAGCGACACCGTCTTTACCGCCATATTCCAACCCGTTGTTGATACCGTCTGGCGCACTCTTACAGCAAATAGTGTGGACACAACGATGGGTATTGTCGAAGGTGGTGGAATATATCCCGACAGCACCCTCGTCACCCTGACAGCCACGGCTTTCGAAGGCTATGAGTTTGCCCACTGGCACGATGGCGACACCGCCAACCCACGCTATGTGTTGCTGGTGAGCGATACCGCCTTCACCACACTTTTCCGACCAGTGGAAGACACTTTGAGCATTGCTGACCCAGAGTGTTGTAGCAAAGAGCCCATAGTCTACCCCAACCCTGCGTCGGGCAATGTTACGGTGCGCGTTTGGCAACGTGCAACGGTGACCGTCATCGACCTCACAGGTCGCACGGTGATGGCTCCGACCACAATTGACGATCACCTCACCATTCAACGTACAGACCTGCAGGTTGGCATCTACTTTATTAGCGTCACCACTCCTAGTGGCACCACAGTGCACAAACTGACAGTGGTTCCATCGAAGTAACCACTTTGTCACCTATAGTTCCGCATATTCCGACTGTGTAATGGCTGTTGGATTATGCTTCAATAGCCCCGTTGCCTTCTGCTGAAAAGCCACGGCAATGGGGCATAAGCCTCCGTAACGCATAATTGGCGGAAGGTGGAAGACGCTAGTATATATAGATGCTACTTTTCTTATCATGGGTCTAGATTTGGGTGGTGTGTTTATAATTGATGAATATAAGGGAGTTCTATAAATTAAATGACTAAATTTCATTTTGTTATATCAATGTATTTTCGTATTTTTGCAGTATTAACAGAATAATGCAGCATATATGAAATACCGTAAGAATCAAGGCGTTGGGTTATTTGACAAGGAGAACACCCTTCAGGAATTACTCGAAAACGGCAATCCACTACCCAAGTTAAAGGAAATCATAGACTTCGAGCAGTTCCTGGCGAGCGGTTCTACGGATACAAGGACAATGTGGAGATTTGCAAAAAGACCAAGCTCATACGGAACTACACAGTGTGTGCAGCCAATCGCCACGACTCCAAGGAGACGGAGCGCGTACTGACAGAGCCGCCCAAGGAGGCCCACGGAGAACCGGCATGGCTCGACGCGAGATATGCTGGGATGGAGGATGTGGTGAGAGCGAAGCACATGACTCCGATAATCTGCGAGAAAGGCAAGAAGGGTCATCCTTTGACTGACGAGCAGAAGGAGC
>DFDY01000136.1 GCA_002368955.1 Bacteroidales bacterium UBA3816 | reverse complement strand
ATATTCGTTTCCAACCCAATTCATAAGCGGGTCGGTAGGGGCTTACTAGTGAATTGTGATGGGTGATAATGGTGTGCGATGAATAGTGTGCAATGTGCAATAGGACGGCAGACATCGCTGCAAGCTAAACCCTGTATGCCATACACTGAATTCACTGTTCACTAATCGCTAAAATAAAACATTTGTCGAATCTCTCATCACCTATCACTCATCACTAAAAAGAATCGCTCACCACCAATTACTCGTCGCTAAAAACGTTATATATTAGATTGTTGGTGATTGTCGGGAATGATAAAAATAAGATATTTTTTGCCAATAATGCGATAATCGAAAAAAAAATATTATCTTTGCAAATTCAATTTATAATAAAAACAATAAAATAATAAATAACGTATCATTATGAAGAAAGTTATCAATACCCCTAAGGCTCCTGCAGCCATCGGACCTTACAGCCAAGCCATCTTGGCAGGTAACACTCTCTACATTTCTGGCCAGGTGCCAATCGATCCCGCCACGGGAAAAATACCCGAAGGCATCGAAGCCCAGACCGAGCAGGTGATGCAGAACATCAAGGCCATTCTGGACGAGGCTGGTTTCACCTTCAAAGACGTGGTCAAATCCACTTGTCTGTTGGCCAGCATGGAATATTTCAAACCCATGAACGAGGTCTACGCCAAGTATTATTCCACCGACTGCCCTGCCCGTGCCGCCTTTGCCGTTCAGGCTCTGCCGCTGGGTGCGCTGGTCGAGATTGAGACCATTGCTGTAAAATAATTAAATAATGAAGTTGGCAGCCAAGGAGGGGGACCGCTCCCGCAGTCTCCTCCACAGAGCTTCCGACCAAACACAAAACTAGAAAAATAATATGGATTTTAGTTTCACCAAACAAGAACAGCTCTTCCTGCAGATGATTCGCGAATTTGCAGAGAAAGAAGTCAAGCCCCTGGCAGCCGAAGTCGATGAGGAAGAACGCTTCCCGATGGAGACCGTCAAAAAAATGGCCAAAATCGGCCTGATGGGCATTCCCGTCCCCACCGAGTACGGCGGTGCCGGTGGTACCAACATCATGTACGGTATGGCCGTAGAGGAACTCTCCCGCGTTTGTGCCACCACCGGTGTTATCCTCTCTGCCCACACCAGCCTCTGCGTAGCCCCCATTATGGAAGCCGGCACCGAGGAGCAGAAGATGAAATATCTGCCCAAACTCGCCAGTGGCGAATGGATTGGTGCTTTCGGTCTCACCGAACCCAACGCCGGTACCGATGCTGCCGGTCAGCAGACCACCGCTGTCCTTGACGGCGACCAGTGGGTGCTCAACGGCAGCAAGATTTTCATCACCAACGGCAGCTATGCCGATGTGTTCATCATCATTGCCATGACCGACAAGAGCCTCGGCACCAAGGGCATCAGTGCCTTTATCGTTGAGAAGACCGCTCCCGGTTTCAGCATTGGCAAGAAAGAGAAGAAGATGGGCATCCGTGGCAGCGCCACCACCGAGCTGATTTTCGAAGACTGCCGCATTCCCAAGGAGAACCTCCTCGGCCAGATTGGCAAAGGCTTCAGCCTGGCCATGAAGACCCTCGACGGCGGCCGTATCGGCATTGCCTGCCAGGCCCTCGGCATTGCTCAGGGTGCCATGGACGAGACAGTCAAGTATACCAAAGAGCGTAAACAGTTCGGCCGCAGCATCAGCCAGTTCCAGAACACTCAGTTCCAGATGGCCGACCTCGAAACCAAGGTGCAGGCAGCCCGTATGCTCTGCCGTTCGGCTCACTACAAGAAAGACCACGGCCTGCCCTACAGTGCCGATGCCGCTATGGCCAAGCTCTTTAGTGCCGAGACCGCAATGGAGGTGACCACCAAGGCTGTCCAGTTCCACGGCGGCTATGGCTACACCCGCGAATATCCCGTTGAGCGCATGATGCGCGATGCCAAGATTACCGAAATCTACGAAGGCACCAGTGAAGTGCAGCGCATGGTCATCGCCGGTAAATTGTTCAAATAATAACCATTAGAATACTCAGAATACTCGGAGTAATCAGAATACTCAGAAGAAAAAATGAAAATCGTAGTTTGCATAAAACAAGTGCCGGACACCACTGAGGTGAAAATCAATCCGCAGACCGGCACGCTGATTCGTGAGGGCGTTCCTAGCATCATGAACCCCGACGACAAGGGCGGACTGGAATTTGCTCTCCAGCTGAAAGACAAATACGGTGCCCACGTTACCGTCATCACCATGGGTCTGCCCCAGGCAGAGGCCATCCTGCGCGAAGCCCTCGCTATGGGTGTCGACCGTGCCATCCTGCTCACCGACCGTAAACTTGGCGGTGCCGATACCCTGGCCACCTCCAGTGCCATTGCCGGTGCGCTGCGCACCATGGACTTCGACCTGGTCATCACCGGCCGTCAGGCCATCGATGGCGACACTGCCCAGGTGGGTCCCCAGATTGCTGAGCACCTCGACCTGCCGCAGGTGTCCTATATGGAAGACCTCCAGTACGACGAGGCCACCAAGACTTTCACCATCCGCAAGCAGATGGAAGACGGCTACCAAATCCTTCAGATGCAGGCCCCCTGTGTGGTCACTGCTTTGGCCAGCGCAGTCCATCCTCGCTACATGACTGTCAACGGCATTGTTACCGCCTATGACAAGGAAGTGGAAGTTTGGGGTGCCGACCGCATCAATGTTCCCGAGGACCGTATCGGCAAGGCTGGTTCCCCCACCTCTGTCTTCAAGTCCTTCCCCAAGCAGCTCAAACCTGCTGGCGAAACCTTCGAGGTGACTCCCGAAGAGGCCGTGGAACTCATCGTCAATAAACTCAAAGAAAAACATATTATCTAATAGCCATGAATTTAGCAGATTATAAAGACGTTTACGTATTTGCCGAGCAGCGCGATGGCAAGATTCAGAATGTAGCACTTGAGCTGTTAGGTAAGGCCCGAGAGCTGGCCGACGCCCTGGGCGAGAAAGTGGTAGCCATTTTCTTGGGCAAGAATATCAAAGATCAGGCTCAGAGCCTCATCGCAGCCGGTGCCGACAAGGTGTTGGTTTGCGACGATGACCATCTGGAGACCTATCTCACCGAGCCCTACACCGAGGCCATCACCCAGATTATCAAAGAGTACAAGCCCAGCATCCTTCTGATTGGTGCCACCACCATCGGCCGCGACTTGGGTCCCCGTGTGTCTGCCCGCAATGTCACCGGCCTCACTGCCGATGCCACTAAGCTGGAAATCAGCGACGAGGAGAAGGAATTCCGCATGACCCGTCCCGCTTTCGGCGGCAACCTTATGGCCACCATCCTCTGCAAAAACCACCGTCCGCAGATGTCTACCGTTCGTCCCGGCGTTATGCAGAAACTCACTCCCGACCCCAATCGCAAGGGCGAAGTGATTGACTACAAGGTCAATTTTGACGATGCCAAAATCAGCCGCGTAAAGATTGTTAAGACCGTTAAGGAGGAGAAAGTCATCACCGACATCAGCCAGGCCAAAGTGCTGGTCAGCGGTGGCCGTGGCGTAGGCAGCAAGGAAGGATTTGCCAAACTGGAAGCCCTGGCCAAAGAACTCGGCGGCGAAGTCTCCAGCAGCCGTGCTATGGTTGATGCAGGCGTCATGGATGCCAGCCGTCAGGTGGGCCAGACCGGAAAGACCGTCCGTCCCAACCTCTATATGGCCTGCGGTATCAGCGGTGCCATCCAGCACCTCGCCGGTATGGAAGAGAGCGAGTTCATTGTTGCCATCAATAAGGACAAATTCGCTCCCATCTTCAGCGTGGCTGACCTCGGCATCGTGGGCGACCTCCACAAGATTGTCCCCATGCTTACCGAGCGCCTCAAAAACATGTAACGTTCTAAGGTGTTTTCTTTGAATAAACATATTCAAAGAAAAAGATTTCTTAATGTTTTAGTGTTCGAAGGCCCCCTTTTTTGGGGCCTTTTTTTATTGACTGATTTACATCCCAATCGGTCATTAGGCCGACACTTGGTCATAATGAGCTCATTTATAAAAATTATTGCTCATACAAACTATTATTTGTATATTTGCAAGCAAGAGAGGAAATCGGTTGAAGATAAGTAATAGAATGATAGTAAAGTAAATAAACTCGTTAGTGATATGGACACAAACACTGCCAATGATGAAAAAAAGACGGCAACAAGCCATTTCGACAGCTCCCAGCCGACGACAACCCAGCACTTGAAAAAAAAGATTGCCAGGGTTTGGTATTGGCTGATGGCCGCATTGCTCTTAATAGTGGTCTTGATTGTCGTGCTGGTCATTATCAACTCTAACCATAAAAAGGAACGCCGCCTCTCCTTGGCTGAGGCCGTCTCGGTGGTCAACTCCCAGACTCCTGCGTTGGGAAACACGATGAAGCTTGACAGCGTCACCTTCGACCGAGAGGAAAACATGGTTGTCTATCACAACTCCATCTTGCAAGGTACGGAGAGCCTTATGCAGCTGATGCGCAACTATTTCACCAACATCTCTGCCGACGACCTGCGCGTGCAGGCCATCGTCTCATTCGACCAAGACTACCTGGCCCAACAAATCAGGGAAAACCAAGCATCGGTCAGATACCTCTATCGCGACACCGACGGCCGTATTTTGCAGAACCTCACTCTGTCAAGCGATGAGCTCAACCAGCAGCCCAGCGAGGACAAGATGCGACATGCCGCCCAGGTAATGATTCAGCAGGAAGCCCGCGCCACTCAGCTCATGGCTCCGCAAAAGATGGATGAGAATGCCTCCATCACAGCCTGCACTTTCAAACCAGATTCTTTGCAGTTGTGCTTCACAATCACCCTGGCTCAACCTGCTTCCGAGATAGACCAAGCCGAACTTGACCACAGTCTGGCCGAACAGAAAGAGGGCGTCATTCACGCCTTGGCACATGATGTTCTGTACCGTAGTTCTGGCGTTACGGTCAACTATAAATACTTGGCCTCTGACGGCACCCCCTTGCGCCACCTTTCGGTTACGCCTCACGATTATCTCAACCACCATCACGACCACCACCACGACGAATAGTGCCCGCCAAGATGAAGTCTATCGCAGCCCAATCTCCTTTGTACCTCATGAGAGGAATTCTCCTTTTGGTCCTCCTTTCGGCTGCCTTTGCCGGCTGCGTGCTGGACGGTAAGGAAAACTATGTGGAGAAGTATGGCTCCTTTGTCGCCGAAGTTGAAGAGCACGGGGCGGACTATACAGATGCCGACTGGGTGCGTTCCGACCAGCAGTTTCGACTCTATTCCGATGTCTACTGGGAAAAATACCGTGACCAGTTGACAGCCGTCGAGCAGCAGCGGGTAAACGACTATGCATTACTTTACCAAAAGTGCCGAGTTGCCGTGGAGTGGGAAAAAATACTCAATACTAGTTGTGAAATCCAAGTGACGACAGAATGAAAAAACTTTTTCTGAACGATAGATTTGTCTTGGCAGTTATTTTGCTGAACACATTGGTCATACTCATACAGGAGAGTGGGGTGGAGTGGCCATGGTTGGTCATGGTAGATGTGCTTTGCACGCTGTTGTTCATTGTGGAAATGATAGTCAAACACATACACTATGGCTTCAAGGGCTATTGGCGCAATGGGTGGAACTGTTTCGATGGCGTGATTACCCTTCTTTCGGTTCCGTCGCTGCTGTTGATCTTTTTCCCCAGCCTTTTTTTCAACACCTCGTTTCTTCTGGTGGTCAGGACTGTGCGCGTCTTTAAGATATTCCGAGCAGGACGCCTTTTCCCCAACCTGCAACACATTCTCTCCGGATTTAGATTGGCCATGCGCCAGTCCTATGCCATCTTTCTGGCTTTTGCGGTGTTGCTGGTGGTCATTGCAGGGGTCAACTGTATGCTTTTCCGCACGGTGGCTCCCGAGTATTTTGCTACTCCGTTAGACTCTATATATGCTGTCTTTCAACTATTCACGGTGGAGGGTTGGTATGAGATACCCAATGCCATCACGACCCATCTCTCGCCCATATGGGTGCATGTGGTGCGAATCTATTTTTGCATTCTGCTGGTCGGTGGCGGCATCATAGGCATGTCGTTCATTAATTCCATCTTTGTCGACGCCATGGCGGCCGACAACAATGACGACATAAAGGAGCAGCTGGACCGCATAGAGAAAAAACTCGACCAAATGAGTCAAAAATAGCCCTCAAAAGCCCATTCATTTTCATATAGATAGAATTTTTAACATAACAAAATGTGTTTTCCATTTTGCCATGTTAAAATAAAAGTGTACTTTTGTCAGCGAAACAAAGCTAACAAGAGATTGCCTAAATCGCTATGGATAATAATACTTAGCGATATTTTTAGCCCCCTGCATAAAAATAGTCTCTATGTAATTTGTTGAATGTCAGATATCAAATGTAAGTAATTAAAAGTAAGCACAATTATGAAGAAACCTAACTTGAGAGAATAATTCTCCCCCGAACAAACCCAGGAGCCGAGGCTGAGTCCATCCAGCCCGTCCGAAAGTGAAAACAACGACAGGTGTCAGTCCATTGTGTGTCTGCTGAGAATTGCAGACTGCATGAAACTGTGCATGTCACACATGAAAAAATACAAATTTCGACTTCGCCGAGAGAAGCCGAGAGAGGGTGGACACGCTTAATAAAAAATGTCATTTACATCTAAAAAAAACAAAAACATGAAAGAAATGAGAATTAGCAAGAGCGTTACTACACGTGAGTTTCGTTCGGTGGAAAGTTATCTGAAAGACATTGCCAAAGAACGCCGCCTGACCTTGGAAGAGGAGGTGGAGCTGTCCAAGAAAATACAGAAAGGCGACCGAGCGGCATTGGATGCCCTTGTGTGTGGCAATCTGCGTTTTGTGGTTTCGGCTGCCAAAAAATATCAGGGTCACGGGGTCCCCCTGCCCGACCTCATCAGTGCCGGCAACATCGGCCTCATCACGGCAGCCAGTCGTTTCGATGCCTCCCGTGGTTTCAAGTTCTGCACTTATGCCGTCTGGTGGATACGTCAGTCCATCATGCAGGCCATAGACCGTGAGAGCAACGTGGTTTCGCTGCCCGCCAATCAGGCCATGATGCTCAATAAGGCTCGCAAGAAGAGTCATTATATGGAGCAAGAGCTAGAACGCCAGCCTACGCGCGAGGAAGTGGCCGAAGCCATGGGCGACGAGAAGGTGCCGCTGGACTGGCTCCAAGGTGGCGCAAAGCATAACCGCTCCATTGATACTCCGGTGGGCGAGGACGATAGTGCCACTTTGGCCGACTTCCTCATCGACGAAGAGGCCCCTCACCCCGATGACCGCCTCATCAACGAGTCGCAAAACCGTTTGCTACAGGAAGCCCTCAACCTGCTCAGACCCACCGACCGCGAAGCTGTCACGCTCTTCTTTGGCATAGGCTGCGACCGCTCCTATTCCTACGAGGAGATAGCCATGCGCTTGAGCCTCACCCGCGAACGTGTACGCCAACTGGTGCGCCACGGCATAGAGTGCCTACGCAAGGGTCCTTACAAGAAACTGCTGAGAGCGGAGGCCCATTAGGCCTTCGATCTGTTACAAAATTCTCACAATCAAAAAAATAAGCACCATGGTATCATTAGCATCAGGAAAGAAGTTCTATGGCTATACTATTGATAGGGTATTGAGTGACAAGTATGAAGACCGAATGGTCTATTGTGTCCAGAACGAGAAGCAGGAGAAATCCGTATTGATTATTTACGATATGGACCTTTTCCATGGGGTGAATTGCCAGTTGTTTGGCATGGAAGTACCATCTGAATTCTATTATGCTTATATCCTGCAAAAGAGGGTTTCGCCCGAGGTGTACGACATTGGTGAAACGCACGAGCCAAACCATCTATGTTGGTTAAGTCAGAGCTTTATTTATGGAATTAGACTGGATAGCTACCTGACTTGTTCTGAGTCCATTGAAGTCAAAAGTAGGCAGGACTTGGCTCTGAATCTGAGTAATCTGATTTGTAAATTTAATAACATACTGCCCGACTGTGCCCATATTAATATTGCCCCCAAGAACATCGTACTTAATCTAGATAATGGTCAACAGTCCCCCTATCTCATTGGTTTGCGACATGTTGAGAAAATCGGTAGTCCGAGTTGCTGTGTTCCAGTTAATGATAGCAATATGAAATATTGTGCCCCTGAATTTCTTGGTGGTTCCTATATGGCCAATAGCAACGTGTATTCTATTGCACTGATCATATATGAATTACTCACGACCTCTTTACCATGGGGTCTTGATAATTGGCAGCCCAGCAGTTTGATTGATGAAAGTTATTCCTCACTCAATAAACTACTTTCAAAAGAGCTTCGGCTAGACGAGCTGCCAGAGTCTTTAAGGGAAGTGTTGAAAAAGGCTCTTTCGAGTAGCGATATTCGTTATGCCAATATTCAGGAATTTCATGATGAGTTTTTCAGGGAGCTTACAAAAGTGGTTGCATCCCAGCCCACAGTTGAAAAAGAAGATGATGAGGATGATGTTGATTTAAATGACGACGATGATGAGTTTCTCTTTTCACGTCTTGACGATGGCCAACCTAAAACTACCGCCCGAATAGACAAGAAAGCCGGGCAAGGATTCCAGTTGGTGGCCGGCATGGAGCAATTGAAAAATGACCTCATCGAAAATTTCATCAATGTACTCCGTAATCCTGAAACTGCCAAAATGTTTGGTATACTGCCTCCCAACGGCATGTTGCTCTATGGACCTCCAGGTTGCGGCAAGTCTTACCTGGCCTCACGTCTGGCCGAAGAGGTTGGCATTAGTGTCTCCTTTGTCCGACCCAGTGAATTAGGCTCCACCTATATCCATGGTAGTCAGTCGATGATTGCCGACCTCTTTGATAAAGCTCAGAAGAATGCGCCTACGCTGCTGGTCTTTGATGAAATAGATGCCATTGTTCCGTCTCGCTCTAAGATTGAGAACGTGAGTCTCAGCGGTGAGGTCAACGAGTTTCTCACTCAGTTGGAGAATTGCAGTCAGCGCGGTATTTTTGTGGTCGGTACAACCAACCGAATTGAGCAGATCGACCCGGCCGTACTGCGGACGGGCCGCATAGAGGAGATTGTCTATGTTCCCTTGCCCGACAAATCCAACCGACTGGCATTGTTAAAGATGGAACTAAAAAATAAGCCTTGCGACAAGGCTATTGATTTTGACCGTCTGGCCGACCTTACCGAGCATTTCACTATGAGCGACATCAGTTACACCGTCAAAAAAGCCTGTCGCAAGTCTTTCCAATTGACAATCAGAGACGGATTACTCCACCAAATTAGTATGGCCTCTATGGTTGAGGCAATCGAAACCACTACTCCCTCTGTAGATATCAAAACCGAGAAAGAGTATGAGCGTCAGCTCCGCGAACGCCAAAGCCGTAACCCTATTCACCCCCACTCCTCTATTGGTTTCCGTACTTCCTCTCACAGTAACTGAGATAGAAAAAAAACGTGCCCTGCAAAGGCTATTCCTTTGAAGGGCACATTTGTTATTTGAAGGATGGAATGTAGAACGATTTATTCGGCACCGAATTCCATGAGATAGGCTTTGATGAAGTTGTCAATTTTGCCGTCCATCACACCGGTGACATCGCCTGTCTGGTAGTTGGTGCGGTGGTCTTT
>DFDY01000188.1:20252-20445 GCA_002368955.1 Bacteroidales bacterium UBA3816 | reverse complement strand
TAATATCGGACTGTATGTTGTTTGACCAATCGAGCAGGCTGCACAGGCAATTCCTATTCAGTCGGACTGGTTTTGGGCGGGGTCGGGCAGGGTGACAAAGTCGCCGTGGTCTTTGACGTATTCGATAAAGTGGTGGTAGAACTTGTGCTGCGAAAGGGTCTCGGCATTGCCCAGAATGATGAGTTTCATGCGG
>DFDY01000188.1:0-20176 GCA_002368955.1 Bacteroidales bacterium UBA3816 | reverse complement strand
CGTTCATACGGCGGAGGTCGCGCAGGAATCCGATGGTGCCTTTCTCGTTGTCACGTACCATGCTTAGGATGATGACGTCGCGTTCCTGCCCTTGGAATCCGTCCACACTGTTGACGGTTATCTGACCTCGCAGTGTGCGGAAGAACTTCTGCCACCGCAACAGCTTCCTGATCAGCCGCACCTGGGCGCGGTAGGGCGAGATGATGCCGAAGTCGACCCGCTCGTCTTGTATTTTCTTCATGCCGACCATCTCCACATAGTCGCGCAGGGTGTGAATTAGCAGTCGTGCCTCCTCGGCATTGGTACGGCTGAGGGTGCGGCTTTCCTTTTCGCCAAAATGGCATTGGGAGGTGTCAATCCACATCAGCGGGGTGTCGATGGGCGACACAAGTCGGTCCGCCACCTCGGGGGCAGCCGTGAGGCGGTCGTGGTAGAACCAATGGGACGAGAAACCCATGATGTCTTTGTTCATGCGGTATTGGACGGTTAGCAGCGAGACGCTCTCGGGTTTGGCCTTTGCCACCTTCTGCATCAGCGTTCTGTCCAGTCCGCCGCGTGCTGCCTCGGGGCATTTGATGGTGGGGGGCAGCTGCTGGTGGTCGCCGCTGAAGATGACGCGGTCGGCCTTCAATATGGCCGCCCAGCAGGCTGGCTCTAGTGCCTGGGCCGCCTCGTCGATAAAAAGGGTGGAGAAGTGTTTGCCTTCTAGGATGTGGTAGGCACTGCCAATGAGGGTGCAGGCCACCACGCGGGCTTGGTCGAAGAGGTCGTACCGGATGCGTATTTCCAGTTCGGTGGCGCGGTCGCGCATCTTGGCCAGGCGGGCCTGTTTCTCGCGCGACTTGCCGCTGGCGACATTGCTTTCGCGTAGGGCGCGACGGATGCTCCACAGCTCGGAATAGTCGGGGTGGGCAGCGTAGCGCCGCTCATAACTGCATTCCAGCATTTCGTCGCTCATGCGCAAGGGATTGCCCACGCGCAGCACATTCACACCGCGGCGTGCCAGTTGCTCGCTAATCCAGTCAACGGCGGCATTGCTGGGCGCGCAGACCATCACTTGTGTTTCGCGTTGGAGGGTTTCGATGACGGCTTCTATCAGGGTGGTGGTTTTGCCGGTTCCCGGGGGACCGTGCACTATGGCCACTTCCTGCGCCTCTATTACCTTCTGCACAGCCTCTTCTTGGCTGCGGTTGAGCCAGGGGAAGGAAAGACGGGGCAGTCGGCGGTAGTTGGGGGTGAGGGGGCCGATGAGGGTGTCGCGCAGGTGGATGAATTTCTCTTTGTCGCTGCGCATGGCGGCGGAGAGGGCCTCCTGCATCACGCGGTAGCTGGTCATGTCAATGCCTAGCTGGATGCCGAGGAGGTGGTTCTCCTCTAGGGATTTGATGGAAGTGAGCGCACTCTTGTTAGGCAGGGTAACGCTCATGATGCCCACGTCTACCTGCTCGACATAGCACTGGAAGGGCATCTCTTTCAGTTTCTCCCCACCGTCGCTAAGATAGAAGAAACTGACGGGTTTGCCGGGCTCGAAGTCATTGTCGGTTTCGTCTTCGGCCACTACGTAAGTGAGGGTAAGCACCAGTTGATCCAGTGCGTTGTATTCGCTGCGGCCCAGGGTGATGGGATAGCGGCAACCGGGCTCCTGCATGCGGCTGCCTATGCGCTCGGCTGTCATGGCCTTGGCATAGGTCTCCCGCTCGTAGTTCATCTCCATGGTGAGAAGTTCGGACTGTCTTTGTAGCGCAGATATGGGGTTGGCTCTTTCCATTTTATGTGTCGGTGTCGTGGCCGAAAAGATGTCGGCGTGTGATGAAAAATATATGTTTTAAACATCTAATAACGGTTTTGTTCATATTTTATTACCTTAAATAACCATCTTTTCCGATTGTTTGTGTATTTTTGCAAAATAGAAAACTAACTATTGGTTGCGTGTAATTCGTTATAAACCTGTAGTTTGCTCAGTTTTTGTTGGGTATTCCAACGGCTGAAATTGTATTGTTATTAGGTAATTGTTATTGTTAGTATGTCCTTGTCCAACACACCCCAATGGGTAGCAGTCTATACGGCATCGCGAGCCGAGAAAGCAGTCACTGAACGCATTTCGCAGGATCTTCATCTGGAGACGTACCTGCCCTTGCACCGAGTGTTACGCAAGTGGTCCGACCGCATGAAGTCGGTCGAGGTGCCACTCCTCCCGTCGTACACCTTTGTCAAGATGACAGAGCGCGACCTCTACTATGTCTATGATGTGCAGGGGGTGACGGGTTTTGTCAGGTTCCCTTCTACCGGCATTGCCACCATTCCGCAGTTCGAGATTGATGCCATGCGCCGGCTGGCGGAGGCTGACAAGGAGGTATACGTGCATAATACCAGCCAGCTTCGCAAGGGGGCATCAGTGCGTATAGTGGCTGGCCACTTCGAGGGGCTTCAGGGCTCCATCATCAAGGATTGCAAAGATGGGAATTTCGCTGTGCAGATTTCCCAACTCAACGTCAGTCTGGTCATGACCATTGAGTCAGACGTATTGGAGGTTGTTACAGAACAGACCGAATAGGCTGTCAGACAATCAGGTCTTTGGCTGCTATTTTGGGCACATAGTGTATGCCTTCCTTCCGGTAGTAGGCATGGCTGTCTTCGGGAGCGATAGGGGTGAGCTCTATCTTTTCGATGCCTTTGCCAATGGCTAAGATCATCAAAGGTTCATAGGGCAGAACCAGTTCTTTTGTTACATTTGCTTTGTTGAAGGCTCCAATTACCAGTGCGTTCAGCCCCATTTCTACGGCTTTCAGCATCATGCTTTGCAAGGCAATGCCCAGGTCGATGTCAACCATCTTGCTTTCTGGAGCAGTGCTCATCACCACAATGAAGGCTTCGGGTTCCATGCCAGGCAGGGGAAGGTGCAGCTCAGGTAGGGCGGCACCCAGTTTGATGTTTTGCAGCACCTTGTCGGCTCCCGTGTCCCGTGTGACCAGTCTGAAGCGCAGCACTTGCTGGTTCCGGGCAGAAGGTATCTTGCTGCACACGCCTACAATTCTTTCCAATTCTTCACGTCGAACCACATAGTCCTTTAAGTAGCCCCGCTGGCTGCGGTTTTTCAATAGGAGTTCATCGAGCGTGTGTCCTACGCGTTTCACTTTGGTGTGCCCGCTACCGAAGACCTCCTCGTAGCGTTTTTCTAGATAGTTGTCGGCCATATGTTAGTAGTTTATTTCATTAACGAGCATAGGCCGTAGATATTGCTTTCGGTGGCTGTTTTTTTTACGGATATTCCTTCTGTCTGCCTTCCTTTTTCGCCCCTTTTGGCACCAAATTTATGGGATGAAATCTCTTTTTTAACATTTTAGTGTCCATGCTTGCCCCTCTTGATACCAAAAATCAGTCTTTTGTCACTTTTTGCTGTTGGTGTCACGTTTTGTTGGTCACATGGGGCAAATGATGTACTTTTGCATCAAATATCAAATAATAAAGATTATGTTTTTCGCACTAGGAGATTCTGTCATGAAGGGTGTTGTGGCCAAGCCGACTAATATCTGCGAAGGCACAACCAAGTATATTATCAGCGACGAAGGCTTTGCCAACCTGATTAAAGGCACCGACGACAAGCCTGTTCGCAATCTCGCCCGCATGGGCAATACTGTTCAGCGCGGCGTAGCCAACCTTGACCGTTATCTAAAGGAGATAAATGAAGGTGATACCGTGGTGCTGGAGTTTGGCGGCAACGACTGCAACTTCGACTGGAAGGCCGTTTCGGCTGCTCCAGAAGAGCAACACTTGCCGAGTGTGAGCCTGAAAGATTTTCGCGACCTATATAAGCGTCTTATTGAGCATATCCGTTCCATAGGGGCCAGACCCGTGCTGCTTTCCCTCCCGGTATTGCTGCCACAGCGTTTCTTTGACTTTGTCAGTCGGGGGCTGAACCGCGAAAATATTCTCAAGTGGCTGGGGGGCGATGTGAACACCATCAGCAACTGGCATGAGCAGTATAATCAGGAGGTCTTCAAACTGGGTACCGAATTGAATGTGCCGGTGATAGACATCAGCACGGTCTTTCTTGACCGCCGCAGTTTGGGCGACTGTTACTGCATAGACGGCATGCACCCCAACGAGAAGGGGCACGCGATAATTGCCGAGGCGGTGATGGCGTCAGGGGTGCTGACCGACAAGGCCTAACGGGCTTTGGAGAAACAGTTGGTCTTGCAGAAATAATAGGGATTGGAGTAGAGCACTCGCTTGGAGCGGTCGGGGGTGATGAAGAGGTTGGCTGCCACCATGTCGGCCTTGCCGGATAAGAGTGTGGGCAACACTTCGTCAAACATGTAACCGCTGAAATGTACGGGTCGGTTGATATATACGCCGAAACGAGTAATCAACTCTATCTCAAACCCAATCCATCCATTTTCACGATAGAAGCTGAACGGCATATTGTCCGAAAGGGTGGCCACCTCCAGGGGATGACCTTTGAGTTCGGCCAACTCAGGCATGGTGGGCAGGTTCACGGTGTCGATACGTTCACTGGTCCAGTGGGCAAGCATGCTGTCGAGAGTGCCGTCGGATTTCACCTGTATGATGAAGTCGTTGAACTGCTCGCAGAGTTTCTTGTCGCTCAGATTGAAGGCGGCAGCCACGTCGAAACCGCCCGAGAGGGTGAAGTCAACCGCCAGTCCATGTTTGCTTAGTTTATGGGCCAGAAGCTGTATGGTGTCGGTGATGCCACAGTCAATCTGACCCTCTTCCACGGCTTTGATTAGCTCAGAGGGTCCGTCGAATTGCACAAGCTTGATGTATGGGAAGTTGACAGTGTCACCCAGCATTATTTCCATGGTACTGCCAGTAACCACGCCCACGGTATGTCCGTCAAGGTCTTCTAGGTTGCTGTAGGCGGCCACTGTGGCTGGTTCTTCGTCGGATGGGGTATTCTGGCAGGCAGTCAAGGCAAAGAAACCTACTGCCATTAAGATGAGAATTGCTTGTTGAATAATGTGTAATTGTTTGTACTTCATACTACTGCTTACTTTTGTTGCGAATAGTTATTTTTTACAAAGATACACTTTTTTTATGAACTGGGCAATCTTATTTTTCGAGTAACTTGAAACGGAGCCGCCAGGTATGTGTGTCGGGGTTGTAATCTTGGCTGATGATTTTGAATGGGGCTATCTCGGAGGTGTTGGCCACATGGGTTCCCACACAGGCGCAGACATCGTAGTCGCCAATGCGCACCAAACGGAGGGTTTCGCTGGCATCGGTAGGCAGTTTGCTTAGGTCTACCTCGGGCGGTATGTGGTCGCGGTCGACAAATTCGATGCTGACATCGAGGTGACGGTTAATGACCTCGTTGACTCTGTCTTCGATAGCCTGTACCTGAGCCTCGGAGGGGGCTTGAGGAAGCTGGTAGTCGCACTTGCTTTTCTTGCGTTCGATATGTGCGTTGCGCGAGCGCGGACATCCAAACATCTGCACCATGGTGCCGTTGAGGATATGCTCCGCCGTATGCATGGGCGGGTATTCTTGCTTGTTGTGAGCATTTAAAACTGGTTCTTGTTCCATTGTTTAAAGTATTTTAGTCCATAAATCAACACGTTCGGGCCCATACCACGTTTATCCATTTTGTGGGTGTTGGCTTGTTTGTCACCCTCAAGGTGGAGGATTCGGTTGCTGTATACGCTTCTGAGTGGCGGCGTGGGTCCATATAGATGGTTTGCAAAGGTTGTTTTTTCACATTTGTGGTGTGGCAGAATGTGTCATTTGGCCCAGACGATGTAGTCGCTCTTGCGGGGTTTGGGCTGGGGGAGGGGCTGAGTGCTGTAGCCGAGGGCCACGTGGCCGATGCCTACATAGTTGCCTTCGATGCCGAGGTCGTGGAGGATTTGCTTGAATTCGTCAGTCTCGAATTCTTCTTTGGCACGGTGAATCCAGCAACTGTTGACACCGAGGGATTCGGCTGCCAGCATGAGGGTCTGCATCACGATGGGGCCGTCGTAGGCCGCGTTGGCACTCTCTTTCACCAGCACCACCATCATGCAGGGAGCTCCATAGAAGGGGTCGAAGTCGGCGGGTTTGCCCATAACGGAGGCGTTGGCTTGGGCTATGCGGTCGCGCAACGTGCGATTGGTAACGACGAGTATGATGGGGTTCTGCATGCCCATGCTGGTGGGAGCCCAGGTGCCGGCCTCGGCTATCTGCTGAAGGATTTCGTAGGAGGGCATACGGGCGGGGTCGAAGGTGCGGCAGCTGCGACGCTGCTGGATGGTTTCAATAACTTGGTTTGACATGGCTAGATGTGTTTTTTATAGTTTCCAATATTGATAGACGATGCTTTGCGGGTTGAGGTAGGGCTTAGCCTCTTGGGCCGAGAAGCCGAAAGTGTGGCATCCCACGGGATAGGAGGCAATCTCGTAGACGTTAAAGGTGTAATAGATGGAGTCGGGGGTGAGGCGGAAGTTGTCGTTGGTATGCAGGTATTGGGTTTCGAAGTCGTTGGTGCTCAGAGCCACCTCGTCGTTGTGCTCGCAGTAGTGCATGAGGGCTGTCTGCAGCAGGTCGTCCAAGTCCTCCTCTGTGTTCGGAAGGAAAAAGTCTTTGTCGTGCACTTGCTCCCCTGTCTGGGCGTTGAAAGTGAGGTAATAGGTGCCAAATATGCCATGCACACCACCAATATAGTTGTAGTAGAACAGCGCGAAGGTGATGAATGTGTCGTCCACCATGACGGGACTGAGTTTCAATTCATTTCCCCAAAATAGGCTCGCGGTCACCATTTGCGCCTCTCCTATTCCGTCGGGCGCATGCTCAGCCACAACCTTGTCCAAGGCTTTCTGGTTGGCTTTCAGATAGGTGTCAAGGCATTTGTGGGCGTCGGCGAGGTCGAGTTTAAGACTGTCGGGCTCCCATGCAATAGAGGTGCCGAAGAGGCGGTCCAGCAGTTGTTGCCGCATGGCGGTATGGGCAGGGCAGAGGCTGTCTTTGGGCAGCACGACATTTATCTGGTAGGAGATGTCTGGGACAGTATAGTCTTCTTGTTGGTAGAGGTGCGTGAGCGTGTCCCATGCAAGCTCGGGGCATGTCACTTCCTCATGGTGGCGGCAGGAGGTCAAGGCCAAGGCCATCAGAATGAAGAGGGAGAGAAGAATGTGCTTTTTCATAATAATATAGTGTAATTTTCATCCTATCGACGGAAACGGTAGATGCAGTTGTCCTTGGGGTTGGGAGTGTGAAAACTGACATATATCCAGCGGCCACGGATGTCGATGCCTTCCGGCTCCATGCCAAGGGAGTTGAGGTCGATGGTGCGGACTTCGCGCCCAGTGCCTAGCTCAACGATGTGAAGGAAGTAGCCTCCTGGGCGGTTGCCGTCGGGCAGGTAGGCATAGCCATCCTTGATTTTGCTGCCCTGTGCGACGTTTACGCAGTTGATGGGGGTGGTCTCCAATATGTCGGCTTCGGTGAGGTGGACTTCAGGGCTATCGGTAGGGGGCAGGTGGAATTTCAGCAGGTACATGGTGCTGCCTCGTTTGCCCCCAAAGGCGTAAAGGTGCCCACTGTCGGCATCGGCACACCAGTCTTGGGCAATGGGGAAGCGGTCGCTGTCAAAGAAGATGCGTTGTATCAGCACCGAGGTGTCAAATCCTATTTGGGTCACCAAGCAGGCTTTGTCGCCATAGCAGCTGGAGACATAGAGCAGGGGGAAGGGTGAGCCCCCATAGGGAGTGGCGGTGGCGAAGAAGGCATTGTTGCAATGGGTGGTGTTCTGGTCCAAAGAGTAGGAGGCTGCATGGTGGTGGCGCTTCAGGTCCAAAATCACACACTGTCCGCCGTCGCGCAGGGTGACGGCATAGCGGCTATAGAGAGCCAACCCCTGCATAGTGCTGTGCAGCTCTGTCTGTTGAGGCACCCAGTCACCCAACCTTTTCACCACAGGACGTTGTGCCTGCGTCGCAAGGGGCCCCACAAGCAGGCAAAGCAGGAGCAGCCGTTTCAGAGGAAAGGGTTGCAAAGGAGCAAAAATGCTTAGAAGGTGTAGTTAAAACCTACCCTCACCCAGCTTCTGTTGGTAGGGCTGAGCAGGGTGGAGCCTACGAAGTCGAAACCCAGGACCGACGTAGTGGTCGTGGTGGTTATTTCTTCGCGGCGGGCAATGACATTGGGCTCGGCAATCACGTCCCACGACTCGTATGAGTGCATGTGGCTGCGGGTGGTGCGGTCGTAGGAGAATGCCATCACATCCAGGTAGAGGTCCACATAGCAGTGGGGATTCAGCTGCCAGCTGAGGCCCGGGGTTATCTTGATGCCGAGGGAGGTGGCAGAGTCGGGAATGCGGTAGGTGGAGTCAATGGTGTTGCGCATCTCCAACCAAACAAAGTCTACATAGTCATGCCGTTTGGCTTGGAAGGAACGAGAGTAGTAGCCGTTCATTTCCAAGAAAAAAGCCAAATCGCCCATCTGGATGAGCTCATAGCGGACATAGGGGGCAAGGGTGAAGCTGCATTGCTGCCATTTGTACCAGCCGGTCCACTCCTTGATGTTGGGGATTCGGCCAGGGGTGACAACGAAGTAGGGGCTGTCGCTGTAGCCGCTGATATAGGAGTAGTACTCGGAGGGCGTCATTTCAGACTTGGTATAGTTCCAGGAGAAACTGCCGGAGATACCGAATTGTATACGGCCTACCTGATAGCCAAATATGATGCCGCCACTAACACCAATAGGGGTGGGCATAGTGATGGTATCGTTGGGGATATAGTAAACGGTGTCGTTGCCAGTGAGACGGCTGATGCCGGTGTGGGTGGACTGGGTGGGGGTCATGGAACCGTTGGCATAGGATCCTCCCAGATGGGCACTGACGACATACTGCGCGTTGGCCGTTGTTATCAGTGCTATTAAAGCAAAGGTGAGTAATATCTTTTTCATGGCCTACAAAAAAACTTAGAATGTGAAGTTAAAACCAACGCGCACCCAGTTGTTGGCACCTAGTTGGGTGAGCAGGGGGGTGCCGGTGAGGGCTGCACCCATGTGAGTCTCCTTGGTGGTGTAGGTGGTGAGGTCGGTCTCGTAGGCGAGCACCATGTTGGTGAAGGAGAACGTATATCTCAAGTCGGTGCGGTTGGTGGTGGTGGCGGAATAGGCCAGGGCCATGAAGTCCAAATACAGGTCGATGCCGCAGTGCTTGCTCAGTTGCCAGCTGAGGCCGGGCACAACACTTACGCCAAAGCTGGTGGAAGTGAGCGGGCGGGGGAAGTCTTTGAAGACGGTGTCAACTGTGAATCCCAGAGGGCCGATGTTGTGTATCTCGGCATTGATAATTGGGGGCATGACTTTGGTGAAAAAGCCGTTCAGCTCAATAAAGAGCGAGACATCGCCGGCCTGCAATACATCATAGCGAAAGTAAGGGGCCACGGTAAAGGCGGTGTTCTTAGTACTCATCTGGCCTGTGGTTATGAAGGTGGGCACGCTGTTGCCAATCATGGGCACGAAGGAGGGGTCCAAAGCCTGATTCTCGATAGTGGAGGTGCTGTAACTACCGGAGACACCAACTTGGAATTTGCCAAACTTATAGCCCACTTTCAGGCCGGCGGTATAGGCTGTGACATCCTCCATGGGGGTGTCAAAAGAGGCTGTGCTGTCGGTGACCACGGTGACATGGGCGTTGGTGTGGGTGTTTCCAGAGGTCATGCTGCCGCCGATATTGGCACTGATAATAAGCTGCGCGTTGGCTGCATAGGCGAAGGCGGCCAGAAATAAAGTGAGGACTATCTTTTTCATTTATAAAGTGTTATTATTTACAATGAATAAAAAAACAACATACTCAAACTGTGCTTTCGGCATTAGTTTGAGTATGCAAAAATACAACTTTTTTTTTAATTACAAAAAAAGTATTTTTAAAAGGGCCTTTTTTGGCCTCTGGTTAGAAGACCACTTTGGAGGTGTAGATGCCAGCCTCATATTTGTTCAGCAGCTTGCCCTCGGGCGAGAAGATGAGGACGTCGCCGTTGACTCCCCATGAGCTGTTGCAGACATAGAGATTCTTGGTGACGGGGTCGATATTGATGCCATAGGCGTTGCTCAGGCTGTTGACGTGCTCTTCTAGGATAGGAGTGGCCTCCAGGGTGGTGGCATTCACTTTGTAGAAGACGGCTGTGGGGTTCCAGTTGGCATCGTAGGAGGTGCTGTAGAGGTAGATGGTGCCGTCGCAAATGTCAAAGTTCGTGGCGGCCACACTGAGCGGGGTTTGGCTGTTGTTGTCGAGGTCGATTACCAGGGTGGTGGCAGGCACGTCGGCATAGTTGCCGACACAGGCAACCAGCAGGCGGTGGCTGTCCAAGGCTTTCATGCGTGTGGGATTGGCCACAACGGTGATTTTGCCTGTTTCTGCAAAGGTGCCCAGATCCACCACGCTGAGGGTGTTGTCGTACTCGGGCTGGTTGTTGCTGTCGTACTGCCAGCTGTTGCAGACATACAGCTTGTTGCCTACCACGCAGAGCTGCTCGGGCTGCATGCCGCTGAGGTTGCAGGTGGCCTCAATTTCGAGGGAGGCGGTGTCGATGCGCACCACGCTCTTGTCGTAGCACGAGACATAGATTTTGCCTTCGTGGGCAGCCATGTAGCGCGGATTGCGGTTGCCGAGGTCAATCTGTTTGCTGCTGGTGCCGGTGGCGGGGTCGATGCACTCCATGGTGTTGGAGCCGTTGAGCACCACATAGAGCTTCGAACCATAGTGAATCATGTCCTGTGCCAGGTCGCCCAGCCCGCGGTTGTTGTTGGCGGCAAACCAGTCGTTGGTGATCCCTTCGGGAGTGATGAGGGAGAGGCTGGCGTCGTTGCCACCCCATGAACCTTCGTTCAGCACATAGGCGCGAGTGGTCTCGGTGGGGTTCTCGTTAGGCTTGACTTCTTCGTGTTTGCAGGCGGCCATGAAAACCATGGTGGCTGCGGCTAGAATGATGAGACTTTTCTTCATAAATCTTTTTTGTTTAAATTATTGTTAGTTTTATAATGTCCATGTGAGTCCTACGCGGTAGTTGCGTCCCATCATGGGATAGCTCCTCACCACCTCGTATTGGACGTTGAAAATATTGAGCACCTGCACCTTGGCTTTGATTGAGCTTTTGCCCAAGTCGAACTCATGGGTGAGGGTGATGCCTTGGTCCACATAGCCTTGCACTAGGTTGGCCGTGGTGTTTTGGTGCATACAGTAGCGTTTGCCCACCAGCATCACGCTGTAGCCCACGTCCACCCACGGCGTGGTGGCCGTCAGGGCTATGTTGCCGCTGTGGCGGGGGGTGTAGGGTATTTGGTGGCCGTAGCTCTTGCCGTTGGGGTCGGTGCGGTCCACGGCATACTGGTAGGAGTAGCCCAGGTCCAGTATGATGTCGTAACGGCGCGTGCCGTTCAGGTCGAACTGGCCCTTCAGCGAACTGCTGCTGCTCACGTCCACCCCTATGATTTCCACCTTGCCCAGGTTGGTCATAGACCACAGGAACATATTCTGTATGGGGATGGCCACTATCTTGTCGTCCACGTGGTTCAGATATATGTCCACCGTGGCATTGGTACTGGCCAGGTGGTTCTCGTCAATCTCTATCTGACGGCTTTTAAAGCTGCCTCCAAGGTTGTGCTGCTGTGCCCTTTCGGGGCGCAAGGGGCGCCCCACGGTGTAGTAGTAAAGCTCGTTGAAGTTTGGCACACGGTAGGTCTCTTTAAAGAAATAGCGTAGGGTGAACCGACCTATCCGGTAGGAGAGACCGGCATAGGGCGAGAGTTTGGCGTAGGGCTCAGAGACCTTGTCGGGGTGCTGGTCGCGAATCCAGGTGCCCAAGAGGTTGGCATTCAGACGGGCCCCTTTGAGCCATTCGGTCTGCCTAGGCAGATATTCTATCGCCAACACCCCCTGGGCCGACATGCGCCACACGTTGTTGTCGTGGTTCAGGTTGCTTAGCAGTTGGTTCAGCGACTCGTCTGCCGAGAGGCTTACCGAGAAAGGCTCGTGCCCGCCCACTTTCTCGCCTAGGTGGAATCGCACGGCCTGCGACAGGTAACCCTCCTGCTGGTGGTACTCGTTGCGCACCAGGTGGGCCGCATTGTTGGCGGCCGTGTCCTCATAGATGTCGGTGGTACGCTGGTATTTGCCCAGCAGCTGCCAGTCCCAGTGTTGTCCCGTCTGCCTGTAGCGCACCTGGGTGAAGAAGAGGCTCTCCTCGCTGTGTTCCGAGACCCGCTGCGAATAGAAGATGACTGGCCCCGGCAGGGCGTGGTAGCCCTGCATGTAGTGTGCCTTCACCTGCAGACGTCGCCGCCCGTCGAGGCGGTAAAAGAAATTGAGGTCGGCAGTGCCCATGCGCATGTGCGAGTTCTTGCGGTATTCGCGTGAGCTGCTGTCGGTGTGCGTGTTGGTATAGTAGAGTGTGAAAGGATAGTCTCCGTTGGACTTCAGGTAGTTGCCAAAGAACGAGAGCGACATCTTGCGTCCCAGTTGCCGCTCCAAAGAGAGCGAAGGCATCAGATAGCCAAACGAGCCTGCCTCCATGCCCACATTCAGGTTGTAGGGGTGCTGGCCGAATTCTGGCTCATGGGTCTCCATGTTCAGGATGTTGCCGGAAGCCAAAGCGCGGGCCGACTGCAGGAGGTTGTCGTTCTGCCCGTTGGCAAAAGATATGTAGCTGCTGTTGCCCAGCATGTAGCGACCCAGGTCCACCTGCCCGTTTTGGCAGTCGTTGACCGACACCCCGTCGATGGTGAGGGTGCTGAACTGGCTCCCCAGCCCTCGTGCCGACACCGTCTTGATGCCTCCCACCCCGCCATAGTCTTTCAGCGTCACGCCCACCAGTCGGCGGGCGGCATCGCTCAGCAGGGTGCTGCCCTGCCGTTCTAGCTCGGTGGTGGAAATCACCTGTGTGGGGGTCTGCACGTGCAGCTTCTCCGGCTTCACGTTAGGGGTGGCAATGCTAACCTCAGGCAGGATGACTGGCCTGCGGGTGGTGTCTTGGGCCGACAAGGGAGGCGCCGCCGCAAATATTAATATTAAAGTTATAAGAACTATTATTCTTTTCTGTTCCATTTAATCTTACGCCCTTTCCTCGAAGGATTGCAAATTAGTGGTTTGGCAGGTCTTCTGACTTGTCTCACGGGGCCCGGGCCTTCCCATGGCACTATGGCGTGCCAAAGTGGCTTCTTCCTTTGCGGACCTCGCTCTTGAGAGTTACAGCAGCGGGACTGTCGCCGACTTCCACGGCGTTCCCTTTTGACACCTTTGTGGTGACCAAATCGGCTGCAAAAGTACAAAGAAAAAATGACATAGCAAGAAAAATCTTCTCCAGCCACGTCCTCAACTGCCCTTTTTGCAGCCACAGCTCAGTCCTGTGATGGTTAAAAATATACAAATCTTCCTCCCCTAAACCGTCCAAAATCACCGTTACTTACCCTTTGGCGCGTACCTCACCCTTCTGAAAGCAGGTTTCAATTTAGAAAAAATGGCGTATCTTTGCACCAGAATTTTAAAACATCACAACTATGAGAACAATTGAAAATATCAAGAGCGGCAAGAACTACGCCGCCGTCAGTGTCGGAACTATCGACCAAATTATCGAGCACGAACTCCCCATGGGCTCCAATGTCATCCAGGGCAAGGTCTTTGTTGGCCAGGCTATCGGTGCCACCGGCAGCGAGTTTTCCTTCCAAACCCTTGTGCCGGGTCAGGACAGCGGTTTCCTCCACACCCACAAGACCCATGAGGAGCTTTACTTCATTCTTCGTGGACAAGGGACCTATCAGGTCGACGGCGAGCAGTTCCCCGTCAGCGAGGGCACCATCGTGCGTGTCAGCCCCGACGGCCGCCGTGCGTTGAAGAATACCGGCAGCGAAAACCTCACCATGCTCTGCATCCAGTACAAGGCCAACGCCTTCACCGAGGCCGACAGCCCCATGACCGACGGCAACATTCTGTCCGACCCGCTCATCTGGTAGTCGCAGCCGCCCCCGCTATCCTTTGCCCTCTTCCCCACCGTCGGCTGGAGGGCAAAGGATTGTGTTAACCCACCCATCAACCCATTAGATTATGAATACAATAGATAAGGACTTCCTGCGCGTCCCCGTCTTCCCCGAGTGCCCCATCCGCAATGTCTTGGCCCGCATCAGCACCAAGTGGTCTCTGGCCGTGCTCTATACGCTGGACAAGAACAACGGCCCCATGCGTTTCAAGGACATAGAGAGGGCCAATCCCGACATCTCGCAGAAGATGCTCACTTCCACCCTCCGCGGCTTGGAGGCCGACGGACTCATCAGCCGCACCGTCTTCCCCGAAATGCCCCCAAGGGTTGAGTACGCCCTAACTGGGCGTGGGCACAGTTTCATGCCTGTCATGCGCCAATTGCTCGACTGGGCATACACAAACCTCAACGACATCCTCTCCGACCGCGAACACTTTGTGGCCGATCACAAATAACCCCTCTGCACCCTCCTTTTGCCCCATGAACCGACTTGAAAATCTCGACTACTGCATCCGCTACCTGCTGGCCCAAACCGAGCAGCGGGTCCCCATCCCCGCCGACCTCGATGAAAAGCAACGCCTTTTCCGTGCCCTCATGAACATTTGGGAGCCCCAACCCCTCAGCGACGAGTTCCTGCAAGCCCAAGACCGCGAGCTCCAACTCCAGCTGCAGGCGAAGTGCGTGATCGACCCACCCGCCCAGCCTGTCGTTCTCTGGCAGGGCGACATCACCCGCTTGCGGGTCGACGCCATCGTTAATGCCGCCAATAGCCGCCTACTGGGTTGCTGGGCGCCTATGCACCACTGTATTGACAATGCCATCCACTCCGCTGCCGGGTTGCAGCTGAGGGCCGAGTGCCACCGGCTCATGCAGGGCCAACTCGAACCTACCGGCCACGCGCGGGTCACCCCAGCCTACAACCTCCCGTCGCGCTATGTCATCCACACCGTCGGTCCCATCATCACCGCCCCCCAGCCCTCTCCCGAGCAGGAGGGACAGCTGGCCTCTTGCTATCGTGCCTGCCTTCAGGCGGCCGAGGAGCATGGCTGTCGCTCCCTGGCTTTCTGCTGCATCTCCACAGGCGAGTTCCGCTTTCCGCAGCGACTGGCCGCCCAGATAGCCCTCGGCACTGTGGCCGCCCACCGTGGCCCCTCGTTGCAGACGGTCGTGTTCAACGTATTTAAAGACAGTGATTATGCCATTTACCGAGAGCTACTCCCAGAGGCTTAGCCAACTGTCCGAGGCTTTCCGGCAAGCCGACCATCTTGTCATCGGTGCGGGCAGTGGGCTCTCCACCGCCGCCGGCATCGACTATGCGGGGTCAGACTTCCAAAGCGAGTTCCAGCCTTGGGTGCGGCGTTACGGTTTCACCGACCTCTACACCTCCTCCTTCTATCCCTTCGCCACCGACGAGGAGCGTTGGGCCTACTGGGCCAAGCACATCTGGTTCTCCCGTTTCCGCACGGGCGCTACCCAGCTCTATCGCGACCTTCGGTACCTGGTTGCGGACAAAAGCCATTTCGTCATCACCACCAATGTCGACGGCCAGTTTGAGTTGGCCGGTTTTGACCCCGACTGCCTCTTCGCCACCCAGGGCGACTACCGTTTCTTCCAGCCCCTTTCGGGCAGCCCCGCAACCCTTATGGACAACCACGACTGGGTCATGCGTGTCCTGCCGTCGATAAGCGACTGCCGCATCCCCTCCGACCTCATCCCCCACATGCCCGACGGCCAGCCCGTGGCCATGAATCTGCGAGTTGACGACACCTTTGTGGAGGATGCCCACTGGCACCGCCAGTCGCAACGCTATGCCCAATTTGTGCGCCGCGCCGCCCAAGGGCGGCTGCTTCTGCTCGAATTCGGCATCGGCTTCAACACCCCCTCCATCATCCGATTCCCCTTTGAGCGCATGGCCCACGACTTCCCCTCTGCCACCCTCGTCCGCTTCAACGCCCACGACCCCGACCCCGATATTCCCGACATGCCCCGCTTCATCTCTTTCACTGAGGATATCCAGACGGTAGTCGCCGATCTGCATGCCGCTTTGTGAGAGTCAATAGATTGCATTATCGTGCCGGCAATCCTGGCTACAACGTTATGCTGCCCGCCCTCATCCCCATCCCGTAGCATATATATACTAGTATATATATGCCGCCCTCGCTTCGAAGAGGACCAACGTTTCTGATCGCGTACCTAACTTATTGATTTCTCCGCTCATTAGGTCTTTTTCTCCGTCGCGACATAGAGGAAACGCCTGAAAATCAATGATTCTCCGTCGTTGGGGACGAACCTTCGGCGAACCTACAGCGAACTCTCTTCGGGCTCCGCTTGGCTCTTCGAATTCCCTTTTCTCGCCAGTCGTGAAAATCGACTTTCGCAGCAGCTGCCTTTGTCCAGTATTTCCTTTGAAACAGTTTCACTGAGAGGGTGGCCCGGCAGCGATTGGCCAGGACCATTTTTTTTGACAAAAACAAGCCGAGGGGCACAATAAAAACTGCGGCGAGGCGTTAATTTTCTATTGCGCCCTATTGACGCAGCTGAATTTATCTATGGCCAAGAATGCAGAGAACGACTCCCCACTGATGCGGCAGCACGCCCAGATGAAACGCAAGTTTCCGGACGCGATGCTGCTCTTCCGAGTGGGCGACTTTTACGAGACTTTCGGCGAGGACGCCCGCAAGGCCTCGCAGATACTGGGTATCACCCTCACACGCAAGGCGAGTGGGGGAGGGGGATACACCGATTTGGCGGGCATTCCCTATCATGCAGTCGACCAGTACCTGCCCCGGCTGGTGAGGGCGGGTCTGCGCGTGGCCATCTGCGAGCAGCTGGAGGACCCCAAGACGGTGAAGGGACTGGTGAAACGCGGCATTACCGAGCTGGTCACGCCGGGCGTGTCGTACAACGATATGGTGCTGGATGTGAAGGAGAACAACTTCCTCTGCGGCCTGCATCTGACCGACGGCAAGTGCCACGGCATTTCGTTTCTGGATGTCTCCACCGGCGAGTTCTATGTGGCGCAGGGCGACTTGGCCTATATCGACAAACTAATGCAGAATTTCCACCCTGCCGAGGTGGTGCTGCAACGCAAGAAACTGCACTGGTTTCTGGACCACTTCAGTGAGAAATATTACACCAACACCTTCGACGACTGGGTGTTCACCACCGACTTTGCCAATGAGTTGCTCACCAAGCAGTTCGACACCACTTCGCTGAAAGGGTTCGGCGTGGAGGAACTGACCGAGGGCGTGGTGGCTGCCGGTGCCGCTCTCTACTACCTGCAGGCCACCCAGCACGACCGCACGCAGCACATCTGCACCCTCACCCGCATTGAGGAGGACCGCTATGTGTGGCTGGACAAGTTCACCATCCGCAACTTGGAGCTGGTGCACTCGCCCAACGAGAACGCCCGCACCCTGCTGGATGTGCTGGACCAGACGGCTACCCCCATGGGGTCGCGCCTGCTGCGCCGTTGGGTGGTCATGCCGCTGAAGGAGAAAGACTTGATTGAGGAACGGCTGCATGTGGTGGACCTGCTGGTGCGCAACCGCGACCTGTCGGTACAGCTGCTGCCCCATATCCGCGCCATTGGCGATTTGGAACGCTTGATTTCGAAGGTGGCCGTGGGGCGCATCAATCCCCGTGAGTTGGTGCAGCTGAAACGTTCGCTGGCAGCCATTGCACAGATACGCACCCTCTGTGGGCGGGTGGAGGACGAGGCCCTGCACCGTATGGCCGAGCAGCTGAACCCCTGCCAGAGCATTTATGAACGCATCGACAGGGAGGTGCAGGAGGACCCACCGGTGAAGCTGGACAAGGGCGGCGTGATTGCTCCGGGCGTGAACGCCGAACTGGACGAGCTGCGCAACATGGCGGGCTCGGGTAAGGACTATCTGATGGAAATGCAGCACCGCGAGAGCGAGGCCACGGGCATCCCCTCGCTGAAAGTGGGCTTCAACAATATCTTCGGCTATTATCTGGAGGTGACCAACACCCACAAGGACAAGGTGCCGGAGACCTGGATTCGCAAGCAGACACTGACCAATGCCGAGCGATATATCACCCCCGAGCTGAAACAGTACGAGGAGAAGATCTTGGGGGCCGAGGACCGCATTCTTACCTTGGAGGCCCAACTGTATGAGCAGTTGCTGGCTGCGGTGATGACCTATCTGGAACCGATACAGTCCGATGCACAGCTGGTGGCGCGGCTGGACTGCCTGCAGTGTTTTGCCGAGGTGGCCCTGGCACACGACTATTGCCGTCCCGAACTGTCGGACGACACCACCATAGACATCAAGGAGGGGCGGCACCCGGTGATTGAGACCCAGCTGCCGTTGGGCGAGCAGTATGTGAGCAACAATGTCTATCTGGACCACGATACGCAGCAGATTATCATCATCACGGGGCCCAACATGTCGGGTAAGTCGGCCCTGCTGAGGCAGACGGCCCTGATAGTGCTGATGGCGCAGATGGGCTGCTACTGCCCCGCCCGCCAGGCACATATAGGCATGGTGGACAAGATTTTCACCCGTGTGGGTGCCTCCGACAATATCTCGTCGGGCGAGTCAACCTTTATGGTGGAGATGAACGAGACGGCCAGCATTCTCAACAATATCTCGGACCGCAGTTTGGTGCTGCTGGACGAGATTGGGCGCGGCACGTCCACCTACGACGGCATTTCCATCGCCTGGGCCATCACCGAGTATCTGCACAACCACAAGAAGGCACGTCCCAAGGTGATGTTTGCCACACACTATCACGAGCTTATAGAGATGGCAGACCAGTACGAGCGCATTCAGAACTACCATATCTCGGTGCGCGAGGTGGGCAACAAGGTGATTTTTTTGAGGAAGCTGGAGATGGGCGGCAGCGAACACAGTTTCGGCATCCATGTGGCCCGCATGGCGGGCATGCCCCCGCAGGTGCTCAAGCGGGCCAACAGCATGTTGCAACTGCTGGAGTCCAAGTCGGAGAAGATTTCGGAACTCAACCCCAAAGCCGACAAACCCAGCAAAAACCCCCAGAAGAGTGCGCCCGAGACGGGCTATCAGCTCAGTTTCATCCAGTTGGACGACCCCACCCTGCTAGACATCCGCGATCGCCTGCTGGACATCGACATCGACTCCCTCACCCCCATCGAAGCCCTCCTGAAACTCAACGAAATCAAGAAAATCGTCTCGAAGAAATGAGGAGGTCCGAGAGTCCATTGATTCTGAAGTTTATTGTATCGGTTGTCATAGTTCACAACTTTGTGGACCACAAAGTTGTGAACTAATACACTTAATAATCAATGAAGTGCGCAGATGAGGTGATAGTTGATTCGGAAATGGGCGTATTTTGAGGATATTTTGGGCTGTGAATCCTTTTTTGGGACGATGGAAAGGCAGTCTAGATGAAAAATTTTCTTCTGGTAATAAGTGAGTTATAACTTTTCTTGAAAAAAAGTTTTGCTGAATGGAAAAAAGTTTGTACTTTTGCACCCGCTTTCGAGGAGAAAATGCCTTTAGAAGAGAAAGCAGAGAGTCACTTGAAATAGTGTACGACGATGCGGAAATAGCTCAGTTGGTAGAGCACGACCTTGCCAAGGTCGGGGTCGCGAGTTCGAGTCTCGTTTTCCGCTCAAAAAGTAGAAAAGTCGTCAAGCGGAAATAGCTCAGTTGGTAGAGCACGACCTTGCCAAGGTCGGGGTCGCGAGTTCGAGTCTCGTTTTCCGCTCAAGTCTCCAACCGACGCCGGAAAGCCGGTACTGGAATGCTCTGGTGGTGGAATGGTAGACACGAGGGACTTAAAATCCCTTGCCCGCAAGGGCGTGTGGGTTCAAGTCCCACCCGGAGTACGAAGAGAGTAATTTGAAATAATATCTAAGCCAAAAGCACGAAGTACCCAATACTCGTAGCTCGAAGCATTTAAGTTGTCTTGGTAGCTCAGTTGGTAGAGCAATTGACTCTTAATCAATGGGTCCAGGGTTCGAGTCCCTGCCAGGACACTACTGCGGGGTGTAGCGCAGTTGGCTAGCGCGCCACGTTCGGGACGTGGAGGCCGGAAGTTCGAGTCTTCTCACCCCGACCACTACTCTCCCACGCGGACAACCGCTTTCCAATCAGTTTTTTTACATCACACAACCGCAATGCCACTTTAGCTCAGTTGGTAGAGCAACGCATTCGTAATGCGTAGGACCCCGGTTCGAGTCCGGGTATCGGCTCTCA
>DFDY01000099.1 GCA_002368955.1 Bacteroidales bacterium UBA3816 | reverse complement strand
ACACTTGCTTTTTGCAGAAAGTGCCCTTCCTCAGCATCCGCGTTATCAGCGACACCCCCGGCAACACCGACGACCACCAGCAGCAGTGGGACGACTTTTTGAACTCTATGACCGACCGCTCGTTTCGTTTTGTGAGAAGTTTCCTTGAACATTTATAATCTTTTTGCTACAGCATGGAAGTTATTCAAAGCTTTACTATCGACCATACCTGTTTGAATCCAGGTATTTATGTTTCACGTATCGACAAAGGTTTCACTACTTTTGACCTGCGCATCACCGCCCCCAACCGCGAACCCGCCGTGGCCCCCGCATCCATGCACAGTCTCGAACACCTGATGGCCACGTGGTTTCGCAATTCTTCGGCCAAGGACGATGTTGTCTATGTGGGACCAATGGGCTGTATGACAGGGATGTATGTTATCATGACGGGCAACTATACGGTAGAGGATATGCGCTCGCTCACTATCGAATGCTTGGAGTGGGTGCTGAAGCAGAAGGAGGTGCCAGCCACCACTCCCGCCACCTGTGGCAACTATCTGCTGCACGACCTGCCCATGTGCCAGTGGGAGAGTCGGAGATACCTCGACCGACTGCGCAACGATTTCCACAGCGAGTACACTCCGTTGCAGGTTTCGTTGCCCGACGGAAAGGTCTTTGCCGATGCCTAGGAGGTCGCAAGTCGTTGGCGCAGTGCGAGGGAACCACCCCCGCAGCAGGCGACAGGGGCATTGTTGATATTTTTTTTCGTTTTTTGAACAATAAAAAAATAAAATACGAGTTAATTAAAATGTTTTGAAAATTTGGCCCCGTAGTTCAGCTGAATAGAACGTCGGATTCCGGTTCCGAAAGTCGTGGGTTTGAATCCCGCCGGGGTCACTAAAACTTCCCAAAGTGAAGAATGTTTCCATTTTTTTTGTTAGCACAAAGCCTTTCAGTCAGTTGTTAGGCTTGTGTTTTTTATTGCTGCTGGGTTTTATTATGGTGGTGGGCTTGCAGTTGTGGCTGCCCATGTCACAGGCATCTACCCCGGGTGCCATTCGTTTCAATCTGCTGTGGAATGGTTTTTCGCAGGTGCTTATCTTCCTGCTCCCGGCACTAGTTTTTGCATGGCTCTTCCAGGGCACTCCGACAAGGTTTTTCAATCTTGACTTTGGCGGGAGGAAGTGGTTCTTGGCCTTGGTGGGCATTGTGGTGCTGTTGTTGTTGATTCCCATCAACGACTGGCTTACCTATTGGAACCAGCAATGGCACTTCGGTACCTTGGATGAGGCTTTCCGCCAACAATCCGAGCAGTCTATGCAGCTCACCCAGCAGTTGCTTTCCCTCACTTCGCCGGGCGACCTGTTGCTGCAGTTGCTAGTGGTGGCGTTGATGCCCGCCGTGTGTGAGGAGTTTTTCTTTAGGGGCTGCCTGCAGCAGGTGCTGCACAGGTGGTTTGGCAATCTGCATGTGGCCGTGGCTGTCACGGCTGTGATATTCTCGTTGGCACATGGGGACATGTACGGATTTGTTCCGCGATTGGTGTTGGGTCTCTTGCTGGGCTATCTTTTTGCCCTCTCTGGCTCCATTCTGGTCAACGTCTGCGCCCATTTTTTCAATAATGCCATGGTGGTGGTGCTCTATTATCTTTACCACCGTGGACTCGTGCCCATGGACCCATCGGAGCCGCTTTTCTTCTCGTGGACAACTACAATTATTTGTGGTCTGGCTGGCCTTATGTTGTTCTTGGTTTATTTCACCAAAATCGTCCAAAAAGACCCTAAGAAAACGAAATTCTGAGTCACTATATTTCAGCCCCTTATCCTTTTTTGGAATAAAAATGATTTCTATAAACTGCTTGTTGTCAATTTGTTGTGCGTATAAAATTGGTTTAGAGGGATAAGGGTTTGAAAAAAAAATTTTTCATGTCAATTTTTTTTGGTAATTTTGCAGCCTGTTTCGCCCCCATAAGGGTGAGTTAAATTTTAAAATAAAACACAATAAATTATAGAAAACATGACTAAGGCTGAAATCGTAGCTCAGATTGCTCAGAAAACCGGTATTGAAAAAGTTGCCATTCAGGCCACCGTGGAAGAATTTATGAATGTAGTCAAGGAGTCTCTTGCCGAAGGAGAGAATGTCTACCTCCGTGGTTTTGGTAGCTTCATCATCAAGAAACGTGCCGAGAAGACTGGTCGCAACATCTCGAAGAATACCACCATCATCATCCCCGCTCACAACATCCCTTCTTTCAAGCCCGCTAAGACTTTCGTCAACGACGTTAAGAAGAACACCAAGTAAGAATTTTTATATTTTATCATTCTAATAAATCTGTTATAACATGCCTAACGGAAAAAAACACAAAAGACACAAGATGTCGACGCACAAGCGTAAAAAACGCCTGCGCAAGAACAGACATAAGAAGAAGTAAGCCTAGCGGCCTTCTCTAAGTCTAAAACACAATCTAACAACTAAAACAAATTACACAACGGTGCGAGTCGCCAGTTTGTGTAATTTGTTTTACTTTTAAATGACAATGAACAAAGAATTAATAATATCCGCTAACGAGAACGATATTCAACTGGCCCTTTTGGAGGAGAAACAATTGGTTGAGCTCCATAAGGACAAGGCGGGCAATAAAGTCCATGTGGGCGACATCTATATAGGCAAGGTGCGCAAGATAATGCCCGGCCTCAATGCCGCTTTCATCGATGTGGGAGAGGAGAAGGATGGCTTTGTCCATTATCTTGATTTGGGCACCAACTACGGCTCTGTGGCCAAGTACTTGAAACTGGCCATGAATGGCGACAGCAGCGTGGCTACACTCAAAGATTTCAAAAACGAACCGATTCTAGAAAAGACGGGTAACCTTTCCAATGTGCTTAAAGTGGGGCAGTTGGTGTTGGCCCAGGTGGCCAAGGAGCCTATCTCTACCAAGGGACCTAAGCTTTCGGGCGACATCTCTCTTGCCGGACGCTATTTGGTGCTCTCGCCTTTTATCAATCGCATTTCCATTTCACAGAAGATTAAGGGCGGCGAGGAGCGAGGCCGTCTGCGCCGTCTGATGCAGAGCATCAAGCCCGAGGGTTTTGGCGTTATTGTGCGTACCATTGCAGAGGGCAAGAATGTGGAGGAACTGGATGCCGACTTGCGCAACCTTATGACCCAATGGAAGACCCTCACGCAGCGGCTGAAGACCATCACGGGCCCCACCAAGGTGCTTTCGGAACTGAACACGGCCTCGGCATTGCTCCGCGACGTGCTGACTGACGATTTTAATGCCATCTATGTCGACAACGAAAATGTATGCAACGAGGTGCGGCAGTATATCGCCACCGTGGCACCCGACAAGGTTGACATTGTCCATCCATACAAGATGGAGACTCCTATTTTTGAGCAGTTTGGCATTATGCGCGACATTCGCCGTGCCTTTGGCCGAATTGTTACTATCCGTTCTGGTGTCTACCTGTATATTGAGCATACAGAGGCCATGCATGTTATTGATGTCAACAGCGGCAACCACATCAAAGCAGGGAATGGCCAGGAGGATACGGCCTTACAGGTCAACATTGAGTCGGGCAAGGAGATTGTCCGCCAGCTGCGGCTGCGCGATATGGGAGGCATCATCATTATCGACTTTGTCGATATGCTCAAGGCTGAGCACCGCAAAGAGCTTTATGACTTCATGACCAAGGAGATGAGTCATGACAAGGCTCGGCATACTATCCTGCCACTCAGCAAATTCGGTTTGATGCAGATTACTCGTCAACGTGTCCGTCCCGCCGTCGAGGTCGACGTGCAGGAGAAATGCCCATTCTGCGACGGCACCGGCACCATCAAGTCTAGCTTGGTGGTTGTAGACGAAATCGAGTCCAACCTGCGCTACCTCATCACTTCTCAAAACGAAAAGAAACTCACCATCATCACACACCCCTACGTCTACGCCTATCTCACCAAAGGCATTAAAAGCATCGGCCTTCAATGGATGTTTAAGTACCGACTGCGTCTAACCTTCAAGCCCTCAGAGTCCTATGGGCTGTTAGACTATAAGTTCTTCAATGCTTCGGGAGATGAGATTTCCATGTAGACTTTTGCTGTCAATGCTGTTTCTCATTGTGCTTGTGTTGTGTCCAAAGGCCACAACACAGGCACAGGGCATTGATGTGTCTAAGTATCAGGGAACCATCAACTGGAAGAAGGTGGCCAAAAGCAAGAAGGTGAAGTTCGTATACATTCGAGCCACAGAAGGAACTTCCATCAAAGACCCTCGCTATAAAGCAAATATTGATTCGGCCCGCAAGCATAATATCTATGTGGGTAGCTATCATGTTTACAGCAGCAAGACTACTGCCTACCAACAGTTTGCCAATTTCAAATCAGTTGTTTCGAAGAAGAAACAAGACCTGATACCCGTCCTTGACATAGAAGGGCACCACAGCGGCAATCTATATATGGCGCGTGTGGACAAACTGCTGGAACTCATGGAAAAAGAATATGGGGTGAAACCCATGATATACACCAGCGAGAAAGTCTATCATGAACATTTCGCTGGGAAGCGTTACCGCTCCTATCATATTTTTGTGGCTAAGTACAAGGGCACTCCCGCCATCCGTTACACCTTATGGCAGCATAGCAAGACGGGCCGCATTAGTGGTATTTCAGGCGATGTGGACCTAGACAAATTTCACAAAAAGCATAGTCTCTACGACATTCTCATGCCGAAACATCGCAAGAAAAAAACTGCTCCTAAGCCCGCTCCGGCCAAGACCGACAGCACTTCGAAAACCGACACGACAGTCAAATCCAGTCAGTCAACCCAGCCTACTTCCTGCTAGACCTGTTCTCTGGTTTGGCTAACCCCAAACGCTCTAGTACAAAGTATGACTGATTCTTGCTCGTATTTTTGAATGTGGCGTGTCTTCGACACGCTGAGTAGTAGGGGGTTCGCTATCCCCACACTGCGCTCCCGTTGGTCGCTTAGTATGGGGTTATTGAGATTCAGCCTCTTCGAGGCTGCTAAAAATCAGTCTTTTATCAAACTAGAGCCTAATTTGTTTTGAGA
>DFDY01000088.1 GCA_002368955.1 Bacteroidales bacterium UBA3816 | reverse complement strand
GGTTCATGCCGGCGTTGGTGAACATGAGGGTGGGGTCGTTCTTGACGACCATGGGGGCACTCGGAACAACATGATGGTTCTTGCTCTCGAAAAACTTGAGGAACTGGCTGCGTATTTCGTTGGATGTCATAATGTTGAAATGAATTAAAATTCGTCCCGTTCCACTAGCAGGATGGCGTTCTGGGGGACGATGAAATATTTTTCGTTGTTATATTTAATCTCTATGGCATTTTTCTGGAGGAAAAGGGCTAGGTCGCCGGGCTGCACCTGTAGCGGCAGGTAACGGGGGGTATTACTTTTTTGGTTCCACACCTCGCCGTCTTCCATGCTGGGCAGCGGGTAGCCAGGGCCGCATTTCAGTATATAGCCCGACTGGATATTCTCCTTGTCCTTATATCCGGCGGGGAGATAAAGGCCGCTGCTGGTGCGGTCTATGGCATCGTTGGGTTTGATTAAAACCCTGTCTCCCACTACAATAAGTTTCTCAATGTTAGCTGTCATACTTTTCAATTGAATTTGCAAAAATACATTTTTTTTTCGGCTCAAAAGAAAACTCCCTCAGAATAATTTGTTTTGGCCCTCTTTGGAACCTTCTTTTTTGTCGTCTGCAAAGTGGCGGGTGACTCTTATGTACATAGTCTCTATCCATTTCGGTTGTCAATTGCGGGAAACAATAATCCCCGAGTGAGGCACCCGGGGATTATATATATATTATTTGTACTTAATTATCTTAGAAGTAGAACGGAGCCTTTGACTCGGGTGGTGGATACGCTGCCGGCGCGGGTGTAGGTAATGACATAGGGGTAGGCTCCGGTGGGCAGGGCGGTCCCATCGTGGGTGCCGTCCCACTGGAAGTGCTGGTCTTCGCTCTCATACACCAACATGCCGCGGCGGTTGAAGATGGCTATGTGGAAGTGGTCCATTGCACTGGGACAGATTACGAAGAATCTGTTGTTCTCGTTCTTGTTGGGGGTGAAGACGTTGGGGCGGTAGAAACCGAAGGTGTCCACCTTTATCCAGAAGGTGGTGTCTACGTGGCAGCCCACTTCGTTGTAGCTGCGCAGGGTCACCCAGTTAGAGTTGGCCTGATAGATGTCGAAATGGTGGGTGACGGACTGACCGGTGCTGGTGCCGCCATCGCCAAAGAGCCACTGGGTGTGGTCGCGTCCTAGGGAGTTGTCGGTGAAGTTGACCACGGGGATGTCGGTGTCGATATAGTGGGGGCTGTACTCGAAATCGAGTTCTGGGACGGTGACATACTTCACCAAGAAGTTAATGGCTGCAATGTCGCAGCTGTCGGCCGCATAGCCAATGAGATAGTAGCGGGTGTCTTGAGTGGGCGAGACCATGATGGTCTGATTATGCTCCTGGCCGTTCAAAGAGGGATCTTGTGGAATGGCGTACCAGAGGTAGTAGAGGGCACCGCTGCCAGTGAGGGTGACTACGCTGTCGGGGCATATCTTGCCATGGGCTGGTTGGGCGGTAATCTTGGTGGTGAGCAGGCTGATGTTGATGCTGTCCCAAGCCACACAGCCCGAGTTGGTCATTATTTTGAGGTAGTAGCGGGTCTTGGGTTGCGTGGGACGTACCATCAGTACGGGACCTGTGCAGATAGGCGTTTCGCCCTCCTGATTGAGGTGGCGGTACCACTCAAAGCTGCAGCCGGTGACCGGGGTGCTGACGGTGACATGGGTTTCGTGGCCGTTGCAGATGATGGTGTCGTTGCTGTATATGATTTCTGGGTTGTGGAAGAAAAAGATGGTGTCGTAGAGCGTGTCGCTGCATCCGGCTTCGTTGAAGGTGATGAGTCTAAAGGGGTTGGTGAACTCGGTGAAGGATTTGACTAGTTCGCGGGTGGAGTTAAGGGTTTGGCCGCCAGCGTCGCTGTCGATGGTGTCGCCCACAAATTGCCAAATGCGTCGGGTGACTCCTTCAGTGAGGTCGGTGATGGTGGCAACGTCGCCTTCACAAAGGGTCCGCTTGTCGATGGAAATCTGGTTGTCGGGAGGAAGGATGGGCCGGACGGTGAAGGTATAGGAGGAGAAACAGGAGGTGTCCTCCGTGTACATGGAGAGGGTCACGGCATGTATGTTGTTGTCGGAGAATTTATATTTGACTATTTTGCCGTGCATGGTGTCGAGTATGGGGGTGTCGTTGGTGCTGCCCTGAAAGAAGGTCCAAGTGGTGGAACTGTCCACGAGGGTGGGGGCTCCCTGTCCTTCATAGGGGACATAGCCGAGGGCGTAGAAGGTGATGGTACTGTCGCAGTTGAGCGAGTCAAGGGCATTGATGATGGGCTTAGTGTTGCTGACGGTGGCGTAGACGGTGGACTCAAAGGGCATGTCGGGATTCATGGCGGAGGTCATGACACACTTGTAGGTAGTAGTGCCGACGGTGTCGCCCGTATTGGTGACAAAGTCGGGCAGGCGGGAGACATAGACGTTGTTTGAGCTGGTGGCTTGGACCAAGCGGAAGGGGACGGTTGCCATCGTGGCTGAGTTGCTGGTGTTGCCGCTGTAGCCGTTGTCGGCCACATACCAGGTGTAGGTGAGCAGGCCCTCGGGGGCGTGCAGAGTGTCCACGGCATCGGACTCACCGCCAGGGCAGCCAGAGGCCGTGATGGCCATGGGTTGGCAGCTGCCAGCGATGTAGGCATAGATGGGGTCGACATTGTAGAGGCAGTCAGAGGTGTACATTTCCACTCGCACGGAGTCGTAGATATAGTCAATCAGACTGATAGCCACGCGGGTCCAGGGTTTGTAGCAATAGCCGCAGTAAGTGGCTCCCGAAGCACCTCCGGGGCGGCCGTCAATCCATGGGGCTGGCAGTGCTCCAGAGAATGTGGGTGCCGGCACATTGTAGAAGAGGGCAGGGGTGAGGGGCTCGTTGTTCCACTGGCCGGTGGCACTATTTTTGCCCACCACGCGGATGGAGAATTCTCCCGCATCATAGGCCGTGTGGGAATATTTGCGGGCCACAATGGCATAGTCAATGAAGAGCAGGGCATTCTGCGAGTTTACGCGCATGGTGTAGTAGAGTGCCTCGGAGCCTTTGTTGTTGCCCTCGTTGTTGATGTCATAGACCGCGTTGCCGGTGGAGCGCATGTCGCCCAGTCGGATGCTGGAAGTATGCCCGGGTGCAATGCGCTGCATACCCTGGCCACTGCTGTTGATGGTGAATTCGTCCAGACCGGCATTTTCCGAGGTGACGATGGTGAAACGGTGATCGTTGGCATCGTTAAATGTGTGGGCGCAGCCCGTGCCAGGATAGGCCCCGCAGGTGTATTGGCAGTAGCCTGAATAATAGTTCGAGGAAAGTATTTCGGCACCAACGATGGGCCTGTGAGAACTTTTGACACAGGTGCTGAGAATGTTGTTTCCTGTGCTTCCTCCTGTGCCCGCCACGCGGTCGCCAACACGGGCCGACCATGAACCGGCGGATCCGGCGGTCCTATTAAAATTGGTGGGGTTGTGTAGCCCCGGACATGCTGAGCTTGACTGAGCTTGAGCGGCAACAGCCCCTAGGCATATTAGTACGGCAATAAGAATATAACGTTTCATAAAAAATATTTTTTTTATCTATCTATAAGACTATTTTTTTGTGGATTTGCTGCAAATAATATCGTATTTAACTATTTTTTAACTCCTTGTTGCGTTTTTTTTCAGTTTAAACTCTTTTGTCTAGTTCGGGCAGGAGGTTGGCTTTCCACTGAGTGTAGTCGCCTGCAATGATGTGCTCGCGGGCCTGGGTCACAAGCCAAAGATAGAAGGTGAGGTTGTGAATAGAACAGATTTGCAAACCGAGAATTTCTTCGGCCCGAATGAGGTGGTGGAGATAGGCCAGGGTGTATACGCGGTCGCACTCGGCATGGCTTTCGGGGTCGATGGGCTCGAAACAGGACTCCCACTTCTTGTTTTTGATGTTGATGGTGCCGTGGCGGGTGAACAGAAGGCCGTTGCGCCCGTTGCGTGTGGGCATCACGCAGTCGAACATGTCCACGCCCCGTTCGATGCCTTCCAAGATGTTGGCCGGGGTGCCTACGCCCATCAGGTAGCGGGGCTTGTCCTTGGGCAGGATGGCGTTGACCACTTCAATCATCTCGTACATGGTTTCGGTGGGCTCGCCCACGGCCAGTCCGCCGATGGCGTTGCCCTCGGCCTCTTTGGAGGCAATGTATTCAGCCGACTGCCGCCGCAAGTCAGGGTACTTGCAGCCCTGCACTATGGGGAAAAGGCTCTGGTGATAGCCGTAGAGCGGTTCCGTCTCGCCAAAACGCTGGCAGCAGCGGTCCAGCCAGTGGTGTGTCAGCTCCATGGCCTTCTTGGCATAGCGGTAGTCACTCTCGCCTGGGCAGCACTCGTCAAAGGCCATCATAATGTCGGCCCCAATGACGCGCTCAATATCCATCACCCGCTCGGGGGTGAAGAGGTGCTTGGAGCCGTCGATGTGTGAGCGGAAGGTGCAGCCCTCCTCTTTCAGTTTGCGGTTCTCGGCCAGCGAAAACACTTGAAAGCCGCCGCTGTCGGTCAGCAGCGGACGCTCCCATCCGTTGAAACCGTGCAGTCCACCGGCCGCCTTCAGAATGTCAAGACCGGGGCGAAGGTAAAGATGATAGGTGTTGCCGAGGATGATTTTGGCATCCACATCCTCGCGCAACTCGCGCTGGTGCACGGCCTTTACGCTCCCTTGCGTACCCACAGGCATAAAAATAGGGGTGGGTATATCGCCGTGGTCAGTATGGATGACGCCTGCGCGCGCGTTACTTTTATTGTCTTCTATTATAATATCAAATTTCATAAATGGCAACCTCTCAGTGTGTCATGATGTAAAGTTATCAACAGTCGGTTGATATTTCAATGTGCAAAGATACAAAAAAAATCGAAAATATTATATATTTTTGCAAATTGATTAATTAATCAACAAAATGGACTTTTCTCATATATTGACAGAACCTTACACGCTGACGCTGACCGCCGTTTTGGCGATAAGTCTGATTGTTTTGTGCATTTATTACGGTCTCTTTTATTTCCGCGTGGGTCATTACCGAGGTCCACGAAAGAAAAAACAACCCGCTTCCGACGTCGTCCTGCTGCCTCCCGTGTCGGTGGTCCTCACGGCGCAGAACGATGCCGAGTGGCTCAAGACCAACCTGGTCTACCTGTTGGAGCAGGACTACCCCGATTTTGAGGTGGTCGTTGTGGACAACCGGTCGGCCGACGATACCGTGTCGGTCCTCAAAATCCTCTGCAAGAACTACGCCCACCTCAAGGTGGTCCCCATGGTGGAAAACGCCAACGGCTACCGGGGCAAGAAATATCCCATGTCCATGGGCATCAAGTCGGCCAAGAACGACATACTCATCTTTGCCGACCCCAACTGCCGCCCCATCGACCTGACCAATTTCCACTGGCTGAGAGAGATGGTGGCAGGCTATGAGAGCGACAAGACCGAAATCGTCCTGGGCTATAGCGGCATACAGCCCAAAAACAGCCTTTTCAACTGGCTGCAGCAGTATGACAACCTCGACTACAGCACCGAGTATCTGGGTGCCGCCATCATGCGCTGCCCCTTCACCGGCAACGGACGCAACCTCAGCTACCGGCGCAGCATGTTCATGCGCAACCGCGGATTCATCTATCACTACAGCATTCCCGACGGTGCCGACGACATGTTTGTCAACCAAAACAGCAACGGTGCCAACACACGCGTGGTGCTCACCCCCGACTCCTTCACCCTGGTGGAGCCCATGCCCACGGTGGCCCAGTGGCATTCCTACCGTAAGCACCGCACTGTCACCCACAAATACTACCCCTTCGGCCTCAAACTCCAGCGGCTCGTCCGTCCCCTCTCTGTGGTCCTCTTCTATCTGGCTGGAGCCCTCCTGCTGTTGGCCGGAACCATGCCCTGGCCCGTTCTGGCCGCTGCCCTGCTGGTCAAGCTGGCTTGGCAGATAGTTGCCGCCGCCCAGGCCTCGGGCAGGCTGATGGTCAAGCCAGTCGTCTATTGGTTGTCGCCCCTTCTCGAAATATATTTTTTATTTGCAAATACTATTTTATCAATATCTCCGTTACCTAAGAAATAAAAGGCACTACGGAGCTTAAAATGGATAACAATCAGCTTAGCGATAAAGCCCAGCGGGACTATCAACTGGTCTTGGCCGCCCGAGAGAAAGGCGACCAGCGGGCCTATTCTGAACTGATGCGTTTCTATCGCGAGCCCATCTACATGATGCTGCTCCGCATGACCCATAGCCCCGTCGATGCCGACGACCTCACCATTGAAACCTTTGGCAAGGCTTTCTGCCAGTTGCACACCTTCACGCCCAAGTATAGCTTTGCCACTTGGCTCTTCACCATCGCCAGCAACCGCGGCCTCGACTTCATCCGCCGCCAACATATGGACACCATCCCGCTGAGCGACCTAGCCGTCAATGACGAGGACGAACCCTACGAGTACCCCATCCCTTCCGACGACGACAACCCCGAGGAAGCCCTCATCACAGAGCAACGTATCGCCCTAATCCGTCAACTGGTCGACCAACTGCCTCCCCGCTACCGCCAGATAGTTAAGATGCGATACTATGAGGACCTCTCTTACGAAGAGATAGCCCAAAAGTTGCACATCCCCTTGGGTACAATGAAGATACAGTTGCGCCGCGCTCGTATGCTCCTTGCCCAGACCATCCAAAAACACAAGCACAGCCTATGAAGCACCAACTATCCCTTCTCCTCATTCTTTTCTTAGTCATCTCTTTGCCGCTACAGGCACAAAGGAAAAAGTCCGCTGGCGAAGTTCACCGTATGTCTGGGCTTTATCTCACCGTTGATGCCGGACTGCTTATCCCCAACAGCAAGCAGGCCAATTTCTATAGCGGTCGCCCCGGCAACACCAACACCATCGACCGAGTGCTCCACAGCGAAATGTACGGCCCTCAAATATGGAACAGCCTGGTGGACGGCGGCTACATCTCGCCCAGTGCCATTGGCGACTACTCCCAGTTGCAGGTGGTCGAATACCCCAATATGTACTACCGCCTCACCTACCAGCTGGGCGTAGGCTTTCGCTATGTCTATGAAAGTGGCTGGGGATGGCTGCTCCGTTTCGATTACAGCCAGCTCACTGCCGCCGGCCGTTTCAACCTCTCCAGCAACAACGGCACCGGCATCCTCGGCTCCAACCAATATGTCACCTCCGACATCTACGGCATCGAGCGCCGCACACTCATCGACTTTGGCATTGCCAAGCGCATTCCTCTCACCAATCTGATTGACCTGGAAGTGGACTTGGGTTTCGACCTCAACAGCACCGTAGTCTCTCAGAACGGCATCCGTGTGGCGGGCCGCACCTACAGCATTCTCGACGTTTGGGGAGGCTACCCCCCATCGGCCTATACCGCCGCCTATGACTACCTCAACGAAGGTGCCATCGGCATCGGCGGGTTCGGCACCCTGGCCGCCAGCTACCTCTCCAAGGTGGGCAGCATCGACTTTGGCTACTCCTTCTACTATGTGCAGACCAAGTTCACCGACTACAACAACGACGACTGCTATGCTCCCCAGCACGTCGTCTTCTTCCGTTTCAATGTCAATAATTTCAGGTTCTTCGACTAGAGAAAATAATTTATCATATAACACCTTAACAATTAAATGATCCAGTTAACAGACCTTTCGCAATCCGATCACACGCATTTCGCCAAAGATCTATTTGAATCGGCATTTCCCGATGAAGAACGACCTCCTTTCGGGGAGTTGAAGCATCGTAACAAACAAAAATTTCATTTCATGGTTGCCACCAACGACACCGATGATGGCGACGACCCTGTAGGAATCCTCACCTACTGGACTTTCAAAGAATTTATCTATATTGAGCATTTCGCCATTGCCGAAGAGCTCCGCAACCAAGGACTGGGCAAAGTGGTCTTTCTCAATTTCCTCTCTCAGCAGAAAGAGCAGATAGTGCTCGAAGTGGAGCGGCCCCATGACGAGGTGTCCGAAAACCGCATCGAGTTCTATTCCAGTATGGGCCTCATTTCCAATTCATTCGATTATATCCAGCCTTCCTATCATGGCGACCAAGTGACTGTGCCAATGATAATTATGACAAAATACGAAATCGACGATGAAGAATTTGCCGAAATTCGCGATATTTTGTACCGTGAAGTCTACAAATGCAAGCCTTCTAAGTTCTGATTGACAAAAAAATTTCAGTTTGCAAAACATAGAAAAATAGCGCGTTGCAAAGATACGGATAAAAAAAATAAAAAAAAATTTTGCTCATCACAAAAAAGTTCGTATCTTTGCAATCGCTTTTGAGGGACAGACACCTCGATACAGCATGGCTCCTTAGCTCAACTGAATAGAGCATTTGACTACGGATCAAAAGGTTGCAGGTTTGAATCCTGCAGGAGTCACAAGAATAAGTTTTCATTTTTTGAATTGAATGGCCAGACGTGAGTCTGGCTTTTCCTTTTTCATCGAGCCCACTTTCCTCCGTCCGTCCTCCCTCATTAGGTTCGCCCCCCTTCGTCCGCTCCACACCCTTGCCTGCTGCTAAAAATGCTTATGCCGTCTTGTGTTTTATGTCATTTTCATCAGTCTCCTAGCTGTTCGTCCATCACAAATCCGTAGCTCTTCCGCAATCCATCCGTTACCGGCCCAATACTATTCCGATGTGGAACGGGTCGGATGCGTTTTTAAAATGTATTTCATTCTTGTTTTGGGTGGCCAGTGCTTGCTGTATGGATAGAAGTTGTACTATTGGAGAGAGAATAATTAGCCACATGTCGGTTTTCAACCTCTCCATCCATGCCGGCGATAGCGTCTCGTTCTTTGCCGCCTTCATCCTTCCGCTGAGGGACAATCAGACCGTTGATGACGGCATTCGGTGCTGCTGCCACTTAGGCTTACCCCGCGACATGTTTGAATTACCAGCCAGCCACCTTCAGACACATTTGGGCTGTCCAGTAGGTTGGTCCTTTCTTTTTGTTGCTCTACAATAATATTTGGCTATTTACGTTATTTCTTTGTCATTTATCATTATTACGTTATTATGAAAAAAGCTATTTTATTTCTGATGGTGTTTGCGGCCATGTTGCCGATGTATGGGCAAAGCACCGAGATGGCCCGAGCCAAGAAAGATTTTGAACGCGTAACAAAGCTGCTGGAGAGGCAGCACTACGCCGATGCCTACGGTGTGGCGGACAGCCTGCGGCAGGTGGGCTTGAAAACGGCCACGGCAGGAATGGCCGACCCGGCCACGTCGCGCCTGTTGCTCACCGCCACCTGGTATATGGAGTTGGCAGCCGTCCGGTATCAAGAGGATGTGAAGGACAGCAGTCTGGCCCGTTTTCGTGCCATTCTGCCCTATATGACAGTGGCTGACAGGTCGCTGTGCTATTTGTTTCTTGACAAAATAGACTCGGCCTTGGTGGACTCTCTGGCCTTGCGCGAGGTGCCCAACACCCAGTTGGCCCCCTTTGGCTTCCAGCCCGACGAGAAACGAGTTGTGAACACCACTCCCACGATGTACGACCTGTTGATGCATATGGCCATCGAGAAGAAGTCGGCCCGCGAGGCAGTCGTTCTGTCTGGACAGTTGGCCCATTGGTATCGCACTAAGCCTGCCACTCAAACGAACACTGCGCTGCTGCTATATAACGAGTTGGAGCATGCCCGCCGTCTGGTGGGGCTTCCCAATACGCCCCACGCCAAGCAGTATGCCGTCTATCAGCGGCTGCTGAACCGTTACCGTCAGACGGACGACCCCCAGATAGCCCAGCTCTACTATACGTTGGCCGACATGTATGACGGAGACAGCAACTACACGGCGGCCTTGGCCTACTGCGACAGCGCCATTGCCCGCTTTCCCGAGAGCCTGGGCGGCATACAGTGCGCCCAACTGCGCGAGAAGATTGTTGCACCGAAGATAACCTTTCTATATACCCTATCCGTCTATCCCGCTGGGCGCGATATGCTGTGTGATGTGCACAGCCGCAATGTGGACACGCTCTACTACCGGCTGGTGGATGTCTCGAAGGAGAACGGCTCTTTCACCTTCGACGACCGGACGCGCAAACGCCTGCTGGGAAGGAAGGTGCTAAAAGCATGGGCGCAGCCGCTGCCCTCACAGGGTGACCATCGCCCGCAGCAGTACTATGGCTATATTCCCGCCATGCCCTCGGGTCACTATGCGCTGCTGGTCAGCACCACGCCCGATTTCACCCAAAGGGGGTTCGATGTGAGGACTTTCTCGGTGGCCGGGGCTGCCTTTGTGTGCACTGGTGGACAAGCCGCGGAAGAAGGCTATGTGGTGGACTATGTCACGGGCAAGCCCATCGCCAATCAGAAGGTGGAGCTGCAAGGGGCCAAATACTGGAACGAGAATTACTCCACCTTGGCCACCACAGTGACCGACAACCAAGGATTCTACCATTTCGACTACAAATCCACCAAAGAATACAATGTCCAGTATCGCCTGAAAACCCACTACGATGGGTTGGATATTTTTGATGACGAGTTAGGTGGCAGATACTATGGCACTAGGGACACGGTCGTCAACAACTGCCAGCTCTTTTTCGACCGCCCCGTCTATCGGCCGGGCGACACCCTCCACTTTCTTTTTGTGGAAAGCCAGTTGCGCCACAACCGGCAGGGCATGACTGTCGCTGGGGCCAGGATAAAGATATTGCTGATGGATGTCAACTACAAAAATATCGACTCGATTGCAGGCACCACCGACACCTACGGTAGATTCGACGGTCAGTTTGTCATACCCGCACAGGCTTTGCCCGGAAATTATTCCTTAAAAGTGTTTAGCAACAATTCTCATATTCAGATTGATAATAGAAGTTGGGTGAGAGTGGAGGCCTACAAGCAACCCAAATTCACCGTCACGCTCAATACCGCCGACCGCCACGATGCCAGAGGGCACTCTGTACAGCCCGCCATGGGCGACAGTCTGGTCGTGGACGGCTTGGCTGCCTCCTACAGTCAGGTGCCCATCAGCGGGGCAAAGGTGGTCTACTCGGTCCGGCGGTCATATCTGCGCCCTTGGTGGCGTCGTTATTATAGCTCGGTCGAGCACCCGGAGACTGTCCTCTGTGCCGACTCCACCGTGACGGATGCCGAGGGTCACTTCCGCATTGCCTTTGTGGCTTCGCCCGACAGTTCGTTGGAACTCTCCACCCATCCCTGTTTTACCTATCAGGTGAATGTGGACGTAACTGACCTCAACGGCGAGACCCACAGCAAGAGTCTTTCGCTGCGGCTGGGCTACGAGAACAGCTTTATCGACATTGCCTCGGCCGGTGAGAAGTCCACCTGGGAGGCAGTGGAGTATCAGTACTGCGACCTCAACGGCACTCCATTGCAAGGCGAGATGCAGCTCACTGTGGAGCTGCTGCGGCAGCCCAAGAACCTTTGGCTGGACTACAATTTGAACTCGCACGGGCAGGTACATACCCTGCCCGAGGAGGAATTTCGCCGTCGCTTCCCCCTCACGCCCTATAGTATCGATGAAACCCACATGAGGAAATGGCCCGCCGAGAAGGTGGTGCTGAAAACACAGGTGCACTGCAAGGGGATGACCAGCAACTCGGTCCCCCTGCCTAAGCTGCCTGCGGGCATCTACCGCATCAGCATGAACTGCGGCAGTGTGAGCAACGTGGCAGTGGTGGTCTACACCCCTCGTGAATCCGTCCAGGTGCAGAGCATGGATCTGCTGTGGAGCGACCTGGCCCAGACTAAGGTGCATGTGGGCGACACGGTAACGTTGCGCTTGGGCACTCGGCACCACGACGTGACGGCTTTCTACCAACTGCTTTGTGGCGACAAAGAGTTGGACCGCCGGGTGATGCATTTCGACGGGGACATGACCACGCTGAGAATACCCGTCACGGAGCAGATGCTGGGCGATTTCGACATCCGCCTACATGCCGTTAAGGAGGGTCGCAGCGAGACAAAACAACTTCATGTGGAGGTGCCTCCAGTGCACAAGCAGATTGCGGTGGAGTTCATCACTTTCCGCGACAAACTCACGCCCGGCGACAAGGAGACCTGGACCCTCAGACTCACCCGCAAGGCCGCCACCCCCGATGGCCGCAAGCCCGTCTCGGTAGGCGACAGTGCGACGATGATGATGACCATGTACGATGCTTCGTTGGACACCTACTATGGGACCCTCAGCTATCTTTGGTGGCCTTGGCGGAGACAACAAGCTTCACCGCCCTTAAATGTGTACTTTGCTTTTCCCTATTACCGCAATTCATACTATGATCTCACCATTGAGAAACCCGTCACCAGCACCTACAATGGGAAGGTCTTCAAGGGCAGCAATTTCACCGCCCTGCTCCATCGCGGCTGGGGGTGGGGTGAAGACCGCGTGGTGGCCATGGTGGCAGGCACGGCACGCGGAGAGTCGGGGATGGTGAGCAAACGCATGTACAAGAGCAACAATCTCGCAGCAGTGGCCAAAGAAGCAGTGGCCGAAGAAGAATGGCCAGTGGTTCAGACTGATTTGACCATTGTGGAAGACGACATGGAGGTCGAAGAGGAGTCTTATGCTTATGCTGAGGAGGGTTTGGAGCAAAAGGCAGAAGAACCTTACATACGCACCAATCTCAGTACGTTGGCGTTCTTTGAGCCTACCCTGCGCACCGACGTCGACGGCACGGTAAGCTACAGTTTCACTGTGCCCGACCTGCTCACCCAGTGGAATGTGAAGGGGCTGGCATGGACACGCGATTTGGCCATCGGTCAGGTGGAGCGTTCACTTGTCACTCAGAAACAGCTGATGATTCAGCCCAATATGCCCCGCTTTTTGCGCGAGGGCGACACTGCTACCCTTATGGCCAAAGTGATGAACCTCACCGACAGCGACATGACCGTCACGGTGGACTTCTCCTTTGAGATTCCCGCCACGACACAACGCCCCATGCAGCACCACTCCGACAGCCGCGAGGTGCATCTGCCCGCCCATGGCAACGCCATGGTGGCCTTCCCTGTCACCGTCCCGGTGGGTGGCACCGTGGGGACTTACCGCTTTATGGCTTGCGCCTCGCACCACAGCGATGGCGAGCAGGGGCCGCTGCCCTTGCTCACCAATCGGCAGGCAGTCACCACGTCTGTGTCGATGTTCATGAACGGCAAGGGCTCCAAAGAGTACACCATGAGTCTGCCCACTTCCTCTACCGCCGAGCCGGTGAGTTTCACGGTGGAGTATACCGCCAATCCTATTTGGATGGCTATACAGTCACTGCCCTACATGTCGGAGTGCGCCAACCCTTCTAACATCTATCTTTTCAACAGCTATTATGTCAACACATTGGGCAAGACCATCGCCGACCTCTATCCTCAACTCTCAACTCTCAACTCTCAACTCTCAACTGAGGACAGCCCCCTTTTCCGCAATGAAGAGGTGCGCCAGACCCTTCTGAGCGAGACCCCCTGGCTGCGCGATGGCACCAGCGAGGTTGAGCGGCTGCGGCAGATTGCCAAATTCTACGACGGCGCAGCCCTTCAGCGTCAGGTAGCCGAGGCCCTTGCCAAACTGCAAAAGGCACAGCGGGCCGACGGCAGCTGGTCGTGGATGCCCGACGAACGGTATGGTAGTACTTATGTCACACATTACCTGCTCAAAGGGTTGGGCAGTCTTTCGCGTCAGCGGCTGCGCACTTCGTCCCAGATGGAGCGGCGGGCACTCTATTATGCCGATAAGGAGGCTTATAAGGTCTATCAAGAGTGGATGGACTACCTCAAGAAGCATCCGGGCAGCACCTTCCG
>DFDY01000171.1 GCA_002368955.1 Bacteroidales bacterium UBA3816 | reverse complement strand
GAGCGCGAGTACAACAAATACATGGAGGAGCTCTCCTCCAAGCGCAAAACCATGGTCGCCACGGGCGACCGCTCCGAAAAAGTGCGCACCTACAACTACCCCCAGAGCCGCGTTACCGACCACCGCATCGGATGGAGCATGCACAACCTCCCCGCCTTCATGGACGGCGACATCGAGGATTGCATCGAAGCCCTTCAGCTCGCCGAGAACGCCGAGAAGTTGAAAGCCTCGGTGGGCTGAGCCAGCAGCTCACCACCGCTGTTTTTTCTGAAAGCCTCGGTAGGGTAAGGGTTAGCATTTAGTGTTGTCAGCAAAGCTGACGCATACCATTGTTAAAATCAAGGTGCCACCACGGGCAGGAAAGGACCTGAGGTGTGTCCCATCAGGTATTTGTCGTTTTGGATAATCCAATCGCCGAGAAATCGTCCGTAGCCGTCATAGTTGTTATTGTTGAGGATTCGACGGTGTGGCTGGCAGAAAAGGCATCGGTCGATATTGGGGTCCTCATACAGGAACTGATACACCGTAGGCAGGTGCTCGAACGATTCATCGGCTCTTCCGCTGCTGAAGAAGGTGCCGCCGATATAAAAGAACGAGTCCACCGTAACAGGTTCCGGGAATCGTACCTCGTAGAGAAGGCATGTTGCGTAGTCTGTGGAATCACCTGCAACGGCATACATATTGAGTGGCAGCATGAGCAACTTCGGGGCGGCGGTGTCCCAGCGCACAGTGTCGATCAACGTCAGTGCTGGTGGGAAATAGTATGACGACAAGGGGTTCGGGGCTCCGGCCTGGAACAACGCCAGTTGCTCGGGCAGCCGCTCGGTGATGCTGTCGGGTAGCCATCCGCTTTCGCTATATCGATCTAATGTTCTGGGGTCCACAACCATGGCGGCCAACCCGTAGAGTGTCAGCGGTTCGGGGGTGTAAAACTCCTGCACCGTCATTCTTGTGCATGGGGCATAAAGGTCGCATCCCCTTAAATAACCCGTGGCAAAAGAGTAGTCATGAGTTTGGAAGGATGGACACTCGTCATACCACGCATCGTAGTAGAATCGGCTGCAACGCCCGACGATGGTGTCTGTGACGGGTGCCTGGGCATGGGTGCCCAGGCTCAATGTGGCCAGTGCCAACAGAATAAGTCTTTTCATCATTATTGCTGTTTTTTTATTGTTTGATAAACACTTTCACCCCTCGGCCGTCGGACGACTGCAGCACAATCAGGTAGGTGCCGGCGGGCAGATGGGCGGTGTCGAGCTGGCAGCTGCTGCCGTGGAATTCCTGCCGCATCATCTTGCGTCCTCCTTGGTCATAGAGGGTCAGGGTGTAGTCGCCTTCGTCGCCTGTGCTTATCGTCACCCGTTCGCGGGCCGGATTGGGCACTATCTTGAAATCCAGATTCCGTGCCGAGGGGACGACGATGGCATCGACGGGCTCGAACAGGGCGGTGACGGTCGTGTCGCTCGTGGTCACCATGATACGTGTGGCCTCGCTCACCCCGTCGTCCCATCCGAGAAAGAGGTAACTCTCGTCCGCCGCCTCGGCGCTGAGGACAATACTGTCCCCCGGCAGATAGGTGCCGCCGCCGCTGACATGACCCCAGAAAGGATTGTTGGGTTGGGCGGTGATGGTCACATACTGCTGTGGCTGAGGATTGTTGACGATGGCCAGGAAGGGACCTCCGAGGATGGTGCGGAGGTGTGAACGGTTCCGGTCGGGCATCAGTCCCGTGGAGTCCTTGTGCGAGTAATAGAAGCGGCGATAGTACCCGTGGCAGGTGTCGCAGCCGTATGCGTCGTCGGAGACAAACAGGTAGGTCGTAGGGTGGTGGCTTGGTATGTATAGCTGATTGTCCAAGCCGTTGTTGAACATGGTGCCGCCCAGGAGAAAACGGCCGTTTATGGTGACAGGAGTCTCGAAATAAGCCTCATAGACATAGCAGAACAGGTGCAGGACGTCGTTGTCGGGTTCCAGTTCGTTTTGGGGCAGCCTCAGCATGTGGACAGTGGCGGTGTCCCAGCGAATGGAATCGAGCAGCGTTCCTTTGGTCGAGTCATCGTCTTTCTGTTGGTACAGCATCACATATTCGGGCAGTCGTTCGCCGCTGGCATAGTTCACTCTTATGTTGCCGTTGCCGTCGTCCTCGTACTGAGGCCAGTGAAAACTGGAAAGCATGACGGCGATGCCGCGAATCTCGAGAGGGGTAGTGGTGTAGTCCGACACATACACCGACCACAAGCTGTCGTCGCCGTAACCGTCGGGAGAGAAAAAGCTGAACGTTTTCTGGGGGTAAAGCAGATAGTCGGGTGGATGGATGTAATGGTCGCACTGGTCGTACCATTCGGAGTAATAATACCTGTTGCATCGGCTCTGTATGGTGTCAATCGTCTGTGCCGCAGTGCCTGCCGCCACGACGAATAGCCAGAAAAAAATACAAATCCTTTTCATATTGATCAATTGTTTATTCCGTCAGAACACACCCCTGTTGGGGATACTGTAGTGGTTTGGTACGAGACCGACTTAAAGAAACAAGTTCCCTCTCTGCCAGATACGAGTGGATGGATGTCTGTATAAAAAATATAAGACAAAACTGTTTGATCAGATGCACCTGCCCTATCTTGAGTAAAAAAGCAATTCATACTGTACCATGATGGAAGATGGTTATGTATATTATGCTCCATAATGTTTGATACCTTTAATGCATCATTTGCGAAGTGTCCTCCTACTGCAATATCGAAGCCGTTAGACATTCCTTGGTAGGGTTGAATAGATTCAATCAAAGGGTCGTCAATGGATAGGACAGGTGCCGTGTAATTGGAAAAGGTAGTTGAAAAGAGAGGATTGCAAATATAAGGACTCCCATTAGTGTCATTTAAAAGTAGGGAAATATTCGTTGTTGTGCCAATAGGATAATTAAATAGAGCTTCTTTTACGTTGGAGAATACACCTGCTCCTTTGTCATAAGAGACTTGTACGGAAGTGCTTGCTTTAGATGGAACGAGATAGTTGATAAATCGTCCTTTCCATGAATTTGGTGTTGCTTCTTTATGAATCACATGGCTTACAGCCACACCATTGCCAATATTGGTGGTGCTTAAATAAATTTTTTCGGTTTTTTGAAATGCGGTCAGGTTGCCATCCAGTATGTAGTCGGTATTATAATTATAGATTGTATCGCCGGTATTGATGAAATTTCCAGGTGTTCCATAACGTAAACCAAAACAATATCTGAAATACATGAAATGGTTTTGGTTGGTATTTTGTGAAAGAACTACAATTTTCCCGTTGGCATTTACCATATCCAAGAGTTCTTCCTCTGTCCATGTTGTGTACTCGTGATGGAAAGTATATTTCCCTGTATTGGTGTTATAGCTCAACTCGATTAAACAAGGTCGGGTTTGATTAAAATTATTTATTGATACAGAGGCAGGTCCAAATGCTGTAAGATTATCCCCGTGCACCACAATCCGTTTAATATCTTGTGTATAGGGAACTGTCATTATTTGATATTGACCTCCTCCCGACATGGCTTCATCCATGTCAAATTTCCCAATATAACCCATGTATGTTAAATATTTATGACCGTTTCCATTCTGATCAAGATAGTATTCTCCGTTCCAATACCAGCGTTGTCCACAAAACCAGCAAACATTGCCTACAAAATACATGTCGTTGATAACATATCCGGAATCAGGGAAATCTAGTCCGATCATGGGTGGGTTTGGAGCGGGTGATTGTGTCGTAATAAAATGTTTGTTAGTACTACCATTGTTGATAATAAAATAACTCCGATTCCCTGTTGTTTTGTAACTGGTTACAAAATAACTTTTATTTCTATTGCACTGAATAAGCACATTGGTTCCTTTTTGCAATAGATATCGGTTGACATAGCTGTATGTTTGAGCAGACAGCGCTACTGGTAGTGTTAAGACCATCAGAAGCAAGGCCGTGAACAGGTGCTCCTTTTTCATAATTTTATTGTTTCTATTGGTTTTGCAAAAATACTATTTAAAAATGAATCATACAAATGTTTCTTTCTGGCAGGTAGTTATAGCGGTCGTTTTTCCCCGGTTCCGAAAAGTCCATACTTCGTGCTTTGTTATATACTAAAACGCTTTTTTCGGGAAAACTGACAAGAGGGGCGAAATTTAAGAAAGTTTAACAATTAAGGGGGTCAAAGAGTCAAAAAGTCAAAAAGCAGTAAAGTTATAGAGTTATAGAGTTCTTTAAGGTTATCTTCAGGTTATCTTCAGGTCATCTTCAGGTCATCTTCAGGTCATCTTCAGGTTATCTTCAGGTCATCCTCCGTAGTCACTCCTGAACCACTCCTGAACCACCCCTGAACCACTTCTGAATCACAACTGAATCACACCAGAACCACTCCAGAACCACGGATGAGAATCAGGGGGATGTGGGGTTAAAAAAAAAACGGGAAGCCGTAAAGTGGTCATGTTTTAGGCTTATATAAACATCTCACTATTGATAACTTTTCCGCCATACGGGGTTCCGTGTGGCGGATTTGCTGTATTTTTGCATTTTGGATTATTGTATGCAAAAATCATCATTATGAAGAAATATATCGCCTTCATCGCCATGATTCTGGTGGCCTGTACGCTGCCGGCGCAGAAGAACACCGCCGTCGAATTCTCGGCCGAGAACCTGCCCGCCGAACTGCTGGAGTATGCCAACGGCGGCACCTCGGATAAGGACAAGCAGAAGGAGAACCGTAAGACCGTTGATGCCTTCAGCGGCAGCTACAATACTATGGCTGAGGCCATGCAGAAGCGAGTGGCGAATCTCTACACCTACGCCGTGAAGGTGAAGATGAAAGGGAATCCCGAACTGATGGACTTTACACGCGTGCTGACAGCCTACGCCGCTACCGACAACCTTGAGGGTTGGGTGGCTGCGGTCGAGACCTACCGCAAGAAGAACTCCAAGGCCAAATACGTCACCGACTTTGTGGCTTGGAGCGAGCTGCTGCTCACCGACCGCGTGCTCTACCGCTCGGCCACGAGCGAGTGGGGGTTCGACAACCAGACGCCTTTCCGTCTCGGCGTCGAGGACGGAAGCATCAAGGCGTGGTTCGACCGTCCCGCCGAGCTGCACTACGCCTCGACCAAGGACTGGAACACCCTGCACGGCACAACGGGCGTGTTCGACTACAAAGAGGGGATGTGGAATGGCCGAGGTGGCCGCCTCGACTGGGCCCGTACGGGTCTCGGCGCCGAGGCCTGCTACGCCGATCTGAACACCTACCGCGCCGAAGTGAAATTTCCCAAGTTCACTGCCGACAGCGTGCAGTTCACCAACACACACTATTTCAGCCAACCCATTGTCGGACGGGTCGAGGAGGCCATGGCCGGTTCCATGGAGCCAGACAAATACACCTACCCCCGATTCCGTAGCTACCAGCGCGACTTTGTCATCCCGAACATCCTACCCGATGTGGATTACAGCGGCAGCTTCATCATGAACGGCTCGAAATTCATCACCGCCTCGAGCAAGCACCCTGCCAGCTTGGTCTTTCACCCCAACGGGCGCCGGCAGATGACTGTCACCTCCCTCAAGTTCACCATCACCCCCGACCGACTGTTGGCCGAGAACGCACAGGTCGCCTTCTATCTGGGCTCCGACGACTCCATCAGCAACACCGGTGTCACGGTCCGCTATCTGCC